>JACVIX010000047.1 GCA_015711725.1 Candidatus Geothermincola primus
TTGAGAACTGTTATGAAACCTTGCCTAATTGGGTTGGATAAGATTATAATTTTTGAGCAAAAGAAGAGACGAACTTTCGTCAAAAGCTATCTTACGCAAGGAGGTTGATTCCATGGCTGATGATAAGGAAAAATTGCTCCAGGAAGAGATGGAAAGCTACGAAGAAGATTTGAGGGTACTCGCCTCCAAATTGGGTGAGCTGGCAGGCACCGATTGCAGTTTTGGTGCGTGCGTATTTGATCCGGAGATGAAGGACGTGGAGGCAAAGTTAGAGGAAGTGCAGAAGCGCAAGAAAACCTTGGAAGCGATCAAGAAAGCTCTCAAGGAATGCGGAGTGGAGTAGCACTTTAGCGGGATAAGCCCATCTCTTAAAAGCAACTTAGAATTTTTGCCCGATGCGATAACTGTTGGCCTGATGCGTCATATAATGACATTTACATAATATAAAAATTAACCAGGGAACACATTACGTTCCCTGATTAATTTTATTGATATTGTTTTCTTATCTTGGTGCTGGCTTATATATTGCTGCCGCCTATTTTAGATATGGTTATGCTGACTTTTCCTCCATGACTGGTATCTTCGAACACGTTAACGGTAGTGATAACATTGGTTTCCCGCACCACGAATTGACCATTCTTCCTGCCCTCTTGTTCGAAGGTATAATATTCCCCCCCGCTTAGCTTGTCTTTATAGAAACTTATCACTTTTTCGAAACTGTCATCGGTGGTAAAGGTGGCGCTCACCACCTGTCCCGTGCCTTCCGCACTGGTGGCTGACCAGGACCCACCGGTTCCCTCCACGTATTTGGCGCCTGGGTAGATGGGCACGCCTAACTGCGCTTCTGTGGGAGCTTGACCGGACCAGGAATATTCACCTTCTTCCGTGCTGATCTTTCCACCCTCTTCCTCCACGGTGATCTTTCCCTCCGGAGTCATAATGGTCTTTTTTTCCCCACAACCCATCATAGCAAATGCAAAACTTGTTATCAGGATGCAGGATAGGATTAGGATGATAACTCTTTTCTGCAAATTCATTTGTTCATCTCCCTTCGTTCAACCAATCATTCCACTTCGAAAAACTTTTCCGAAGGAGCCCCGCAAATGGGGCATTTATCTGGAATCACGCTGTCCGCCACATAACCACAGACTGAGCAGATGAAATACTCCGGAATATCCTCACTTATGAGATGCTCTAAGGCTTTTTCGTACAACTTGGCATGGCGCTCCTCCACGTCTCGGGCGAAGGAGAAATTTATGCTCGCTGCCTGGTTTCCCTCAGACTCCGCATCAGCAATGAATTTGTCGTAGCTTACCTGAGCGACTTTTTCCTCTCTCCCCAGTGACTCCTGCAAGTTGGTTTCAGTGTCCTTGATCACGTCCATCAACCTCAGATTATTATAGGCATGGACAGCTTCTGATTCGGCTATCGCCCTAAAAAGCTTAGCTATGCCTGGGTATTCCTCCTCTTCCGCTTTCTTGGCGAAAGCGCGTAGTCTTACTACCGCTTTGGACTCTCCCGTGTACGCATCATAAAGGTTCTTTTCCGTGTTGCCCATCTACACCTCCTTTCGGGGTTTTAAGTTTTCCTTGTTGAAACTTTTTGAGCGCACGGCTGCTTTCTGTGATTTTTTCCTGTTGGACAGCGTCGTTTATATATTATAACCCTTGGCGGGTACTTTATCCAACTGAACGGTTACCTTATCCAGCTGAACCCTTTTTCACGTAGACCCTTATCTCGCCGCCCTCCTCCTCTATCCCCAGGAACTGATTCCCCGTCTTTTCAGCCCAGGCGGGCATATCGCTCTTTATGCCGACATCGTCGGCGATTACCTCGAGAATCTCTCCCTCCTTCATCCCTTTTATCTCCTGAGAGGTTTTAACGATAGGCATAGGACAGTAAAGACCTACGCAATCCAAAGTTCTGTCCGCTTTCATCTCCGTCACCTCCAACCTGGAAACCTCGCTATCGTAATTTTATGAAATGGTTGTTCTGAAAAAAGAGGGCTCTCCCTTCCATTCTAAGTGGAGTCTCCTGGTTTAGATGAATAGGTTTACCTGGCTTTCCAGGGCATTACCCACATAGGTGGCTGCACCGGCGAACTCCTTCACCGCTGGGATAAAATCTTTTTCGCTCAAGCCCATTAACGCCATAGTGGTGGTACAGGCGATCATTTTTACCCCCATCTCTTCGGCGAGGATCAGCATTTCCTGGAGAGAAGGCATGCGGTGCTTGCCCATTAAATACTTCATCATGGCAGTGCCGGCGCCAGCCATATTCATCTTGGATAACTTAAGCCGTCGGGCGCCACCCCGATTGATTATGTTGAGCATGCGTTTCATCCAGTTGCCTTCTCCTACCTTGCCCCGTTCCTTCTTGACGATATTAAGTCCCCAGAAAGTGAAGAACATAGTAACCTCGGTACCCATGGAGGCCGCGGTAGTGGCTATGTTGAAGGCGGCCAAGGCCCTGTCTAGCTCACCGCTGAAGACCACGATGGTCATCTTTCTGTCGGCTGTATTCCCCATCTTCATCTTTTCCCCTCAAATTAGGACTTTTAAATTCTAATATATGTCAAGATCGTGTTTTGCTCGGGGCCTGCCCACAGATGGGGCAGATGTCCAATCCTTCCCTTATCTCCGACTGGCAGTTGGCGCAGGTGATAAAGATGATCTCACAGCTTTTACATATGGGGGAAGGTTCCTCCAGAACTGCGTCGCAATAGGGGCAGCGGCAAAACTCCTTTTTTACTGGCCGATCTATCATCTTACTCTCCCCCTTCCCGTTCTTTCTTTTTTTTCAGGTAGTCTTCGATGGCTAGGTGAAGCGCGTCCGCCCCTAGATTGGAACAGTGCATCTTATTTTTGGGAAGCCCTCCAAGCTCCTCAGCGACATCATTACGTGTTATCTTCAGGGCCTCCTCGATGGTTTTCCCCTTTGCCATCTCGCTCACCATGCTGGAGACGGCGATAGCCGCCCCGCATCCAAAAGTCTTGAATTTGACGTCGCTTAATCGACCCTCTTCATCAACCTTAATATAGAAAGTCATCATATCCCCGCAGACCGGGTTGCCCACTTCTCCCACCCCATCGGCGTCCTCGATCTCTCCCACGTTCCTGGGGTTGGTGAAATGGTCCATAACCACATCGCTGTAGATAGCCATTTTTACTCTCCTCCTTCCTTTAGAAATTTTGCGTAAAGAGGGGACATCTGCCTGAGGCGTTCCACTATAGGCGGCATGACCTCCAAGACGTAATCCACGTCCTCCGGTTTATTGTCCAGACCAAAGCTGAAGAGCAGGGAGCCCTGGGCGATATCTGGAGGGATGCCCATGGCCTCAAGAACATGTGATCCCTTTAGCGCACGCGAGGTGCAAGCGGATCCGCTGGAAATGGCGATACCTTGCTGATCCAGAAAGAGCAATATTCCCTCCCCCTCAATGAACCGCACCACGAAGCTGGCATTCCAAGAAAGTCGTCGTTCCGGATGACCAGTCAGTTGCAGGTGAGGAACCGCCTCCGGCAGCCTGCGAATCAAGTCATCCCTTAAGGAACGAAGATGAATGACCCGTTCCTCCATGTGATTGGCTGCCAGTTCAGCCGCTACCCCCATTCCCACTAACGCCGGGACGTTTTCTGTGCCGCTTCTGCGTCCTCCTTCCTGAATCCCCCCGTCCAATAGGGGCATTAACCTGGTCCCCTTGCGCAGATAAAGAGCTCCCGCTCCTTTGGGCCCATAAAGCAGGTCAGAACTCAGGGAAAGAGCTGTCACTCCCCAGTCGTTTACGTCTATTGGTAGATATCCGGCAGCCGCTACCGCGTCGGTGTGGAATGGTATCTCCTGTTCCAAAGCCAACATGGCTATTTCTTTTACAGGTTGTAAAGTTCCTACCTCTCCATTGGCAGTCATCACCGAAATTAGAATGGTGTCATCTCTTATCTCTTTCTTGAGCTCTTCGAGATCCACCATTCCAAAATTGTCCACCGGAACAATGCTGAGTTCGAAGCCGGATTTCTCCAATGTGCGGGCGGCGTGCAAGACCGAGAAGTGCTCGATGGCCGAGACGATGATGTGCTTCCCCTTTTTCCTAGAGCCAAGTGTTAAGCCCTTTATAGCTAAATTATTGGCTTCGGTTCCGTTGGAGGTGAAGATGATCTCATCAGGCTGTGCGCCGATGAGTTTCGCCACTTTCACCCTCGATTCCTCCAGAGCTTCGCGCGCCTTATCCCCCCAACTATGTAGTGAAGAAGGGTTGCCGAAGTCTTCGCTAAAGAATTGCAGCATGGCTTCTCGCGCTTCTTTGAGCACCGGAGTAGCCGCATAATGATCCAAATATACCCTTGCCATTTTATCCGCCTTCCTTTTCTTTGAGTTCTTTTATTCCCAGCGCTTCCGCCAGTTCTCCCGGGTCACTGGTGGCGAGGATGCATTCGGAACCTTGGCAGAAGATGGCTTGCGACTTTTCTTCATCTTGCCTTCCACCCGCATATGAATCATTATTCCCCTCGAATTTCAGGCACAAACTTCTGGAGGGTGAGAGAAATACGACGCGCCGCAACTCTCTATAACCAGGGCTTCGGGGATTGCCCGTAAGAGTTACTGATTTGATGGGATTGAGTAAATAGTTCACCGCGGCTGCATAGGAAGCAGCGTGATACGAATATCTGCTGTAAGAATCGTAAAAAGTCTCAAGTATCTCCGCAGAGAAGGATATGTACTTATCCTCGCCGGTTACACACCCTAATTGGGTCAGGGAGTTTGCTGTGGCAGAAGCTATGCCCAACTCCGCGGGTCCTCTTATAATGATAGCGGGCTGCATCCGTTCGTCCATCTCAAATAGAATTCCCCGTTCGCTTTCCCAGTAGTGTTTCTCTATGAGCGTTGCCAGCTTCACCGCTTTCTCCAGCAAACTTTCATCACCGAAATGCTGATAGCCTTTGATAAAAACCCTCAAAGCGCTGGCTTGATCCTCTAAAAAGCCCAAGTAGTGGGGTTGTCCGTTCTGGAGATAATGGGGCATCCCTTGCTGCTCGGAGTACATTTCCAGGGAAAGAGCCTTGAGACTAGCGCGAGCCATATCCGAAAAGATTTCATCTCCCAAGATATCCCCGGATAAAAGCAGCGCTTCCGCCGCAAGGGCGGTTGAGTCCACATAGCTGACATCATCCACCAATGGCTTGGCCAATTTTCTTCTGGCTTCCGCGTGCATCGTGTAATAATGCTCGTCTGCATCCTGGCTACCAAAGAAGTGGCCCATCCCGTCGCTCAAATTATCTATGATATAATTGAGAGTCTCCCTAGCTTTTATCGCATAAATTTTACTCGAAGTTATTAAATAGAGTCTCAGTAACAAGGCAGATAACTGGGCGTTGTCCGAGAGCATCTTCTCGTAATGAGGTATGGACCAATCTCTGGTGGTGGAATAGCGGAAGAAGCCCCCCTCCACTTGGTCGTAAATACCCCCCTCAACCATATGTTGTAAAGTGCTTTCCGCCCATCGCAGCTTGTACTCTCCCCCCTCCTCCAGGTAGATATCCAAGGCAAGATGCAGTGTCTCGGTCTCCGGGAACTTGGGAGCGCTTCCCAGCCCCCCATATTGCCAGTCAATGCGCGATTCTATCTCTCTCCATACCCGGTCTCGAGCATCCTTGGGAAGGCCAGCCCCTCGAAATTGGGAAGAGAGCAAGTTCTGACGTAGATTCATTATTTCCTCCGCCCTTTGTCTTATCTCTTCGGAGCGCTCCCGGTAGAGGGGAGGGAGTTTGCGTAAAATTAATCTCATCTGCTCAGGAGGTATGTAGGTTCCTCCCGCTAGGGAGACCCCCTGGTCACTGATGAAGACTGTGCTAGGCCACCCTCCTTGGTTATATCTGCGGTTGATATCCGGGCGTTGGTCGTTATCCACCCGTATGGGTATGTAGTCGCGGTTAATCAGTTCGATAACCTCTGGGTCTGAATAGGTGGTCTCGTCCATTACATGGCACCAGTGACACCACGCCGCCGAGATGGAGAGCAAGACTGGCTTACCCTCTCTTTCCGCTTCTGCGAAGGCTTCGTCCCCCCAATCTCTCCAATGAATTCGATGAGCCAAATTGGGCCGGGGGGAGAATCGAAAACGCCCCTGTTTATTACCATTTTGGCCACTAGACAAATCTTTTTCCATGTTTTCCATCCCTATAAACCTTTAATACCACTTGCGTAAAATCCATCTTTATTTTCGAAAAAAAGATCGAGGTTTTATTCCCCGACCTTTGCACGCTCTTTTTATCGATTTTTAGATTTTATGTTTCTCTACCCATTATGCTCAGGATCTTCTTCTTTATCTCCTTTACTGGGTTCTTCTTCATCTCGCCCTTCATCTGTTTCTCCATAAATACACAGGGAAACTTGCTGTCGGAGCAATATTCACAGCAAAGGCCGCCTCTTGTATCCGTAACTTTCTCCTCATCCATAACCATTATCATCAACCTCCATTTTCTTAACGTTCCTAAGCGAATTTTATAATATTCTCACTTTTCAGGTATGAGCAAAATCAATGCAAGGCTTGGGCAATCCTTCACATTGCGAAGGGTGCATTTCTCACTTATCAGGTATGAGCAAAATCAATGCTTGGGGCGTCTTTTCGTTTTAGGGGTGAGGGCGATAGCAAATATTCTTATGCTTTGAAATCTCCGAAGCCAGGTTAGACCTATATTTTTTATTATAAATTACACAATGTAAATATAGATTATTGATCGCTCTTTTCCGTCCATCGCGGCCTGTATTAATATGGTGGGCACGAGAGCTGATGACACATTAAGACAGAAAAGTTTTGCTTACGAAGATTCGAAGTACCTCATTCATCGCAGCTTGTGTGAATAATGGCATGTAGAGCTGATGACGGATTAAGACAGAAAAGTTTTACTTAAGGAGGATCGAGGCGGGGCATGACGGTGGTTACTTTCTTGTTTCTGGCGAATTCAAGAGCGTCGTAACTGCTTTCGAAGTGCGAAAGTTCCCATAAGTTGGCTACGGTAGGCAAAAGCATGGGGAAAGACCCTTGACGGCAGAGCTCCAGTGCTTCGCGAGGGGATACCCACAGATGGGTGGTGGTCTCTACCCGATCGTGTGAAGGTTCCTGGTGATCTGGCGCCAAAGCCAAGAAGAAACGCGTATTAAAACGGATGGGCGATATCTCCGGAGTTATCCAGTGGGCAAAATAAATAAGCCGGTCTAGTGCTAAGCGTAGGCCTTCTTCCTCCAGCATTTTTCTGAAGCTGAGTTTCCCTTCTCTTACCCGTTCGCATAGTTTGTAATAGCGGCTCCCCCCCTTTCCTTTATAGGAGATGATTTCTCCCGCTGGTTCCCAAGGTTCTTCGTATGCGAGAAGTATGCCAGCCTCTTCAAAGAGTTCCCGAGCCGCGGCGATGAAGAATGCCAGGGCTTGCGGTGGGGTAAGGGAATCTCCTAGGATAACCGCGGCTCGATTTGGTTCCACCCCGGTGCAAATTACCTCCATACCGGGGTGGCGGTCTTCCTCATCCACCATCCCTCCTGGGAAAACATACATGCCACCCGCGAAGACGCTATCAATGTGGCGTCTAACCATGAGAACCTCCAGCCCTCCACATTGATGACGGTCGCGCAGCAGTATCATGGATGATGCTTCACGGGGGGTCGCATGCATAGAATCTCCTTATCAAGCTTCTCGCTAAGAGCGCCGCCTTTTCGGTGCGACTTTACGGTCCGGGTTGGCGGGACAACCTCCCTTTTAATGCGGCATAAAGTAAATATACCTCTTTTTCTCCGCTATCTCCAGAGGCTCAATCTAAATTCCGGCGAAGGATTAAATAGCTGACGAGATTTTTGGGCCAATAACGTCATCCTCCGTGGTATTTTTCCCAAATTATAGTTATGAGTTTCAGAGAACCCACCTGTTTTGCCACAATAGCACAATATTTAAAGACGGCTTTCTCTTGATACCCTTGTGCAGAACTAACGCCATAGGACAATTTTTCCTGACCAGCCACCAACTTTCTGGCTTTCCCCTTTGAGCAAACGGTAATTTTTCAAAGATTACCAGTTTCGGGGATAAATGGCAGCGGGCTTGTTGGATCTCAACTCTCGGATCATCATCTCGGAAGATGCTATTTGAGGGCGACGCGGTCAAAGATCTTGAGTAAATGGTAATGGCATGGCTCTTCCGTGAGGTTATTTAACATAAACTCAAATCGAAGGGTGCACGCTTTTTCCCTGTGGATGGCGGAGATTCAAACAAAAGTTCGTTTGCTACAATGCTTTAGGTTGGTAATCCTTAGGGACAACACTTACTTTCAGGCAACGTTTTTCGTTAGTTGTCATAGTTCCTCAAAGTAACCCTTCAGTTTCTCCGGATCCCTAATCACTAGGAATTTGCCCTCCACCCCGATAACCTCTTCCTTCTTCAGCCTGCTCATCACTCGGGAAACGGTCTCCTCGGTGGAGCCCACTAGTCCGGCGATATCTCGGTTGGTCAGGGGAAGGTCCAATTTAGGATGGCAGTCCTCATTAATCCCTCTCTCGTGAATTACTTTCATGAGCACGCAGGCAATACGCCTTTCTACCCTTTCCCCTGCTATGCAGCGGGCTTTAAAGAGGTAATGTTCCAGTTTATCGCCTAGGGTTAAGCGGGTGAACTCTTCCAACTCGGGATTGCCCCGGAGATAGGAGAGAAAGGTTTCACCTTTGATCTTCCATAGGACCGCTTCTTCGCGTGCTATCGCCGAGTATTGCTGCCGGTCCCTACCGTAGAGAAGTGCTTCGCCAAGTAAGTCGCCGGGGAAGAAAAAGCCATGTATATAAACCCTTCCGTCACCATAGATGTTGACTGCCTCTATGATGCCCTGTTCCACCATGAAGAGGTGGGAGGTTTTCTCCTCTTCCATGAAGATAAATTGGCCTCTCCCCACTCTCTCCTTTGACCAGTGAGAGTAAAAACTTTCCTTCTGGTCCTCGGGAAGAAAGCCTGATAATCGCTCTAACTTATTTCCATTCAATTTCTTGCCCTTTCCTTCGAGCTTTCAACTTACTCGGATTTTTCATGCTGCTTATATTATATCCTTATGGTAAACCTATTGCCATTTAAAAGTGACAGTACGTAACCTTTCTATGTTTCTTGCTAAGCCGATATTTGAGTAGGGCGAAAGAAATATAATATGAGCGGGGATGAATAATTCTGAAACCAACTTTCGAGAACCATTTTTGGGGACCATTTTTAAGTTAAGGACGAATATGCATAAAAGACTGTATGATAAAGGACTGCTTATTCTCGCACACCGAAAGAGGAACAGGCCCGTGTCGGTTATAATGTAACCATTTCCCAGTTGACCATGATTCCAAGACACTTCCCAGGTTGAACCCGCCACAATAAACCCAATGTCATTTGAGTGCGATTGTTTACAAGTCGAGGCTGTGGATATAGCCTGGCGCGTGTCAATTGATGGCGGTTATGATTTATCAACTTATTTTTGTCGCGGTTGTGTTAAAATATCGACGCTGAAAAGATCGAAACTGACAGGTATCGCTATACAAGTCGGGATACGCGTGTATGTATATATATTAGACTTGCATTCATGCTTGATTTATATATAATTAATAAAACATTCTTGGTAAGTTCTTGGTAAACCAGTGGATTTATCAAGAATGCTCCATTTATTCCAAAGCCTAAGGCTAGGATCCCGGAAAAGCAGGGGGAGCGAATGCTCACTTCTGTATCGAGGGAGGTAAGAGTGACGCAGGTAAATTTGAACTTTCGAAAGTCTTTGAGCGGAATAGAAAAAGTTGGCGATCTCGGCCAATGCTTTCAATGCAGCGCTTGCTTACCTGATTGCCCGGCGGCGACTTTTTCCCCACGCTTCAATCCAAGAGATATAGTGATGAGGGTTTTGTTGGGCTTGGAGGAAAGTTTGGTTTGCCCCGATTCTCTGGTATGGGATTGCACCACGTGCTATGCGTGCGCGGAACGATGCCCCCAGGGGGTAAAACCGGTGGAAGTGATTACGGCCATCAAGAACAGGATAGCTGAAGCGGGACTATTGCCTCAACAGGTAGCGGGGGCGGTGACCAACATTAAAGAAACGGATAGAGTGATTGTGCATAGCGATACAGTGGATAGACGTCGCAAGGAATTGGCGCTTCCCGAGTTGGTTAGTGGCGAACGATTGATTCAGAGGATCCTAAGAGGTGAGGGGAATGGGTAAGTACGCCCTATTTCTGGGATGTCTCATTCCCATGAAAAACCCACAGATAGAGAAGGCAGCTCGCAGAGTTTTTGAGGCTCTTAAGTTGGACGTAGTTGACGTGCAAGGCTTTTCATGCTGCCCTGAGCCTTGGAACTTCAAGGGTGCCAGCCTGGAGGAGTGGTTGTTGGTAGCCGGGCGCAACCTCTTTCTTGCGAGGAAGAATGGCAGGGATATCATCGCCCTCTGTAATGGCTGTTCCGCCACACTGATTGAGGCGAATCATTTGCTGGCGGAGGGCGGGATTGAGGCGAAGCGAGTCTTGGAGCTTTTAAAGAAAAGAGATGTCCACTTGGATGGGAAGGTCAGGGCGGCTCATGCAGTAGAGGTATTGTATCGTGATTTAGGCGTGGATAAGGTGGCTAAAAGTTGTTCCGCTCCGCTTAAGGGTTTGAAAGTGGCGGTGCATTACGGATGCCACCTCTTGCGCCCTAGCGAAATCATGAATGTGGACGACCCCTTCTCGCCTACTATGCTTGACCAGCTGGTGGAGGCAACTGGGGCGGAGTCGCTACCGTATAGGGATAAAATGGCTTGCTGTGGGTCTGCCAGTATGAACAAAGACGTGTCGTTGGGGATGGCCAGGAAAAAATTGATGGATATGGAAGAAGTCGGAGCTCAAGCGCTGGTAGTGACTTGCCCAGCCTGTTTTGACCAGTTCGACCTCGGGCAGATTGAGGTTAACAGGAAGTTCAAAGAGAGTCACTCGCTGCCGGTGCTCCATTATTTTCAACTGCTCGCCTTGGCTCAGGGCTCCAATTCTGAGGAGGTTGGACTGAGCCGCCATAAGATAAAAGCGAAAGAGTTAAACAAGGTGATATCCAGATGATCGAAGTACGGATTCATGGGAGGGGAGGACAGGGAGCAGTGGCTTCCGCTGAGATGATGGCGGTCTCCGCAATATCGGAAGGGAGATATGCTCAGGCTTTCCCTAGCTTTGGTCCGGAGAGAAGAGGTGCTCCGGTGGTGGCATACCTGCGTATATCCGACGAGCCCATATTAAGAAGGGAACCGATACTGAACCCGGATCTAGTGGTGGTGCTGGATCCTACAGTGCTGAGGGCGGCTGACGTCGGTTCTGGGCTGAAAGAAAGGGGAGGGATAGCGCTAAACACTTGTAGGAAGCCGGAAGAACTCATTGAACAGTATGGATTGCCCCATTGCCGCATGGCCACGGTGGATGCTAATCATATCGCTCAGACTATTATCGGCAGGGCTATTACCAATACCGCCATGCTGGGATCCCTGCTCAAGCTGGAGCCTTTGGTGAGACTGGAATCCCTCTTCGAACAGATAAAGGAGAGGTTTCCGGCGGTGGCGGAAAAGAATATCGCGGCATTGCAGGCAGCCTATGACGAGACGTCGATACATGATTTCAGCAAGGCGATCAAGGGAGGAAAATGATGGCAGAGCTTCCCGCCTGGAAGAATATAAATTTCGCCTGTATAGTATTTGAGCCTGGCAATGCCAGGGAGTACCTTACTGGAGATTGGCGCTCCTTGCGACCCGAGAGGGATGATTCCAAGTGCGTGAAATGCGGCGAATGCTGGATGTATTGTCCTGATGCGGCCATCTACCAGGACGAGAGAGGTTTTTATGCTGTGGATTATGATTACTGTAAGGGGTGTGGAATCTGTGCGAAGGAATGCGCCCATGGGGCCATCGTGATGGTTGAGGAGTGTGAGTAGAGATGGCTCGGCGTGTGGGTCTAGAGGTAAGCATCGCTTGTTCGGAGGCGGTTACCCTGGCCAACGTGGATGTGATTGCTGCCTATCCCATTACCCCCCAAACCCATATAGTGGAACATCTATCTGAGCAAGTGGCGGAGGGACACTTGGACGCAGAGTATATAAAAGTTGAGTCGGAACATTCGGCCCTCTCCTGCTGTGTGGGAGCCTCAGCCGCTGGAGCGCGTACCTTCACAGCCACCGCTTCCCAAGGATTGATTCTCATGAGCGAGATCATGTATATCGCTTCTGGCCTACGTCTCCCAGTGGTAATGGCGCTTGCTACCCGTACCCTTTCCTCTCCCTTGACCATCTGGGGAGATCAAAGCGACGTGATGAGCCAGAGGGACTGTGGATGGATTACCATCTTTTGTGAGAATGGTCAGGATGTCTTCGACCAGAGCATTATCGCCTTTCGCATAGCCGAGGACAGACGAGTGCTTTTCCCCACAATGATTTGCATGGACGGTTTCCACCTAAGCCATGTAATCGAGCCTGTGGAGTTGCTTTCGCAAGAAGAGGTAGATTCTTTTCTGCCACCATATAAACCAGAGTACCGGTTGGATCCCCATCGACCTCTCACCATGGGGGCTTTCACCATGCCCGATTATTTTATGGAGATAAAGAAACAGCAAGATGAAGCCTTGAAATCCACTCTTCCGGTGATAAAAGAGATATGGAATGAGTGGGGGAATAGATTTGGCCGTTATTACCAGCCGGTTTCTTGCTACAAAGCGGAAGGCGCTGAAACGCTGATACTCATTGCCGGCGGCTTCTCAGGCACCGCCCAGATAGCGGTGGACCGCATGCGCGAGCAAGGAAAGAACGTAGGTTTGCTGCGGCTAAAGCTGTGGAGGCCGTTTCCCCATCAAGAGATCAGGGACGCGGTGAAAGGCGCCAAGCTGGTAGTGGTTGTGGACCGCGCCCTTTCAGTAGGTGGCCAAGGAGGCCCTATCGCGGCGGAATTGCGCTCCAGCCTCTACCATCTGAAAAAGAGGCCTGCAGTGGTCAGCTTCGTGGCGGGGCTGTCGGGCAGGGATATCCATATCGATCAGTTCGTGGAGATGGTGGAAAGAGCGGAAGGGCATCTTTCAGCCGGAAAGATACCCGATTATGAGATGTTCGGAGTGAGGGAATGATGGAAACGTTGGAGATAAAAAGAGTTTTTGTTCCTAGAGCCCTCCCCTTAAGAGAATACTTCTCCCCCGGTCATAGGGGCTGTCAGGGATGTGGGCCAGCCCTGGCTATCCGACACGTTTTTAAAGCCTTGGGACCAAACACAATTGTGGCCAACGCCACTAGTTGCTCAGAGATCATCTCCTCTCCCTATCCCCAAACTGCCTGGAAGGTTCCCTGGATTCATGTGGCTTTTGAGAACGCTGCGGCGGTTGCCACCGGCATAGAAGCGGGATACAAAGCCATGATGCGCAAAGGTAAATTGCCCCAGGAAAAAATCAACTTTGTTGCTCTGGCAGGCGATGGGGGCACAGGTGATATTGGGCTACAGGCGCTCTCAGGTGCCATGGAAAGAGGACACGACTTCATATATATCTGTTATGACAACGAGGCTTATATGAACACGGGGATTCAGCGATCCGGCCTCACCCCCTTTGGCGCCTCCACCACCACTAGTCCCGCTGGGAAGGTGAGCAAAGGGCAAAACACGTGGAAAAAGGATTTGCCAGCTATAGCCGCAGCGCATCATATACCCTATGTGGCCACTGCTTGCCCTTCTTATCCAATCGATTTGTATAATAAGGTGGCCAAGGCTGCTGCTATCGAGGGTCCTGCCTATATTCATATACTGGCTCCCTGCCCTACCGGTTGGAGGTGCCCCAGTGAGTTAACTATCGAGGTGGGCAGGATGGCGGTAGAATCGGGGCTATTCAATCTCTTCGAGATCGTGAATGGGAAAAAGAGGTTGACCTTAAGGGTACCTCAAAGGCGCCCGGTGAAGGATTATTTAAAGGCGCAGGGCAGGTTCAGGCATCTCACGGAAGAAGATATCCGTTTCATCCAGGAAAAAGTGGACGAGGATTACCAGTTACTTCTAGAAGAGTTGGAAGAGGTATAGTATGACGAAGAGAGCTGGGAGCAAGGTAGGTTCCGTCCTTGTAGCCGGCGGGGGCATCGGGGGAATACAGGCGTCGTTGGACCTGGCGGATTCAGGGTTCAAAGTTTATCTGTTAGACCCTCGACCCAGTATCGGCGGGGTGATGGCCATGTTGGACAAGACCCTGCCCACCAACGACTGTTCCATGTGTATTTTGTCTCCCAAGATGGTGGAAGCAGGCGGTCATCCCAATATCGAGTTGGTTACCTATACGGAATTGGTAAAAGTGGAAGGCGATGCAGGGGATTTTCAGGTCACGGTAAGAAAAAAGGCACGCTTCGTGGATGAGCTGAAATGTACCGGCTGTGGCTCTTGCGCAGAGGCTTGCGTGCAAAAGGACCGTATTGAGGATGAATTTCAGGCGAGCCTGGGAAAGAGGGGAGCGGTCTATCTGCCTTTCCCCCAAGCGGTTCCCAAACTGGTTCTGGTGGACCGGGAAAATTGCCTTCTGTTGGCTAAAGGAAAGTGTAAAAGCAAATGTCTGGAAGCCTGTCAAGTGGGAGCGCTAGATTTCCAGCAGAGGGATGTGGAGGAGAAGGTCAATGTGGGAGCGATAATCTTGGCTCCAGGATTTAAACCCTATGATCCATCTCATCTTACTAGCTTCCTACCTTTTAATGATAATGTCCTTACATCTCTGGGGATGGAAAGGCTACAGTGTGCCAGTGGGCCCACCGGAGGTGAGATTTTGAGGGCTGATGGTAAGGTACCCCAAAGGATAGCTTGGCTACAGTGCGTGGGCTCAAGATCTATAAAGGAGTTACCCTATTGTTCCGGGGTCTGTTGCGCTTATGCAGTAAAGCAAGCGATGATCGTAAAAGATCATCACCCCGAAATCGATTGTCACATCTTCTTTCACGAGGAGAGGTCTTTTGGAAAGGGTTACGAAGCTTTTTTCCGAAGAGGGGAAAGGGAATATGGTATACACTATCACCGTCTGAGAGAGCCATTGGTCAAGGAAGGGCGCGATGGGGAACTGTTGCTCCAGGTGGACTCCCTGAGCGGAGGACTGGAGAGCTTACCCTTCGATATGGTGGTGCTCTCCACTGGTTTTGCGCCAACATCCGATGGACAAATCTTCAAAGAAATGGGAATCGATCTTAATCAGTACGGCTATGTGGATAGTGGTATCTTCAAACCAGTGGAGACAGCCAGGGATGGTATTTACGTTTGCGGGGCTTTCACAGGTCCGCGGGATATACCCGAAACCGTGGCGCAGGCATCCGCTGCGGCGGCTCAGGCAGCATCTCTTTTAGCGGATGTCCGAGGTACACTCGTGGTGGAAAAGGAATACCCTGAGGAGAAAGTAGTAGGCGACCAACCTCGCATAGGGGTATTCGTCTGTCACTGCGGAACCAATATTGCCGGGGTGGTGGATGTCGAGAACGTGCGCGATTACGCCTCCCAACTGCCCGGGGTGGTTTATGCAGAAGATAACGTATATACCTGCTCCGCAGAAGGCTGTGAAAGGATCAGGGAAGCTATCATATCCCAGGACCTCAATCGGGTAGTGGTGGCGGCATGCACTCCACGCACTCATGAACCTCTCTTCAGGGAAACCTGCAGGGAAGCTGGTCTTAATAGGTATCTATTCGAGATGGCCAATATTCGTGACCAGTGTTCCTGGGTACACAGAGATCGGAAGGAGGCAACTACCAAAGCCAAAGACCTGGTTAGAGCGGCGGTGGCCAAAAGCGCACTTTTAAAGCCGTTACCTTCCTATGACATACCAGTGAATCCCGCGGCGCTGGTTATCGGAGGTGGGCTCTCCGGTCTTACATCCGCTTTGTCCCTGGCAAATCAGGGCTTCGAGGTACATGTGTTGGAGAAAGAAAAAAATCTTGGGGGCAACCTTTTATTACATTATACAACCCTGGCGGGGGATAATCCCCGCGAGCGGGTATCAGAGCTGGTAAGCAAGGTTGGTTCTCATAACAAAATCCATGTGCACACTGGGGCAAAGTTGACTGGGGTAAGTGGATACGTGGGCAACTTCACCGTGGGTTTTATGCAAGATGGCAAGGAGGACATGGTGGAAGTTGGTGCTATCATCGTGGCTACGGGGGGAAGAGAATCGAAACCGGAAGGATATCTCTATGGGAAAGACCCACGGGTGGTTACTCAGGCGGAAGCCGAAAAGGAGCTACACGAGCGAGGCGAGCTGGGCAACATGGTGGTAATGATCCAGTGCGTGGGCTCAAGAAACGAGGAAAGGCCTTACTGCTCTCGAGTATGTTGCACCCTTGCCTTGAAAAACGCCCTTACAGTAAAAGAAAAGAACCCGGACGCGGAGGTAGTGATAGCCTATCGGGACATAATGGCTTACGGCTTTAAAGAGGATTATTATCGCAAGGCGAGAGAAGAGGGAGTGCTTTTTATACGCTTCCAGCAAGAGGCTCCACCTCAGGTATATAAGAATGGGGAAAAATTATCGGTAAAACTTAAGCCCGCCTTTCTCGATGAAGAAGTGGAATTGGAGGCGGATAAAGTGGTGCTTTCCTGCGCAATCGTGCCCTCGGAAGAGGCAAAAGAGATCTCCGAGATGCTCAAAGTTCCCGTGGACGATCAAGGCTTCTTCTCCGAAGCCCACGTAAAACTCAGGCCGGTAGATTTCGCCACAGATGGGATCTTCGTCTGCGGTGTGGCTCATTCACCCAAATCCATATCTGAGAATATCGCTCAAGCTCAAGCCGCAGCGGCGCGGGCAGGAAGGCTTCTTTCCCACACTACTTTCGCCTCTGAGGGTATGGTGGCTAGGATAAATGAGGATGCTTGTAGGGGATGCGGGACCTGTGTGGAAACATGTCCCTTTGGCGCTATAAGCCTGATTAAGCGGGAAGAGGCATTGGTGGCGGAGGTCAATCCGGCATTGTGCAAGCACTGTGGAACCTGTTCCGCCGCTTGCCTCTCCAGCGCTATCACCACGGAGCATTTCACTAACGAACAGATCTTCGCCATGATAGACGCGGAGATGGAGGTATAAAGAAAGTGAGCGCTACAAAAAGAAAGGGCGAGAATGTAAAAGAAATGGAGGGAATCCGTCCCAAGATTGTGGCTTTCTGCTGCAACTGGTGCGCCTATGCTGGAGCTGACCTGGCGGGGGTATCCCGCATGCAATACCCCGCTAATGTGGAGATAATACGCACCATGTGTTCAGGAAGAATTGACCCCGCCTTTATCCTTAGGGCTTTCGAGATGGGCGCAGATGGGGTTCTGGTGGCGGGTTGCCATGAGGCCGACTGCCATTATATATCCGGCAATCAACATGCCCGAAAGAGAGTAGAGTCCACACGAGAACTTCTCGATTTGCTTGGCTTAGGCGCCGAAAGGCTTATGCTCAAGTGGATAAACGCCAATGAGGGAGGGGTCTTCGCCGAGACTATCACCAAGTTCACCGAGAAACTGAAAGGAATGAAAAACACTCCATTTCAGAATGTCAGGGAAAGAAAGAACCTTTCTGAAGTAGATTTTCAACAACTTGTGAAAAACACTGGAGTTTACAACTGCTTGGAGTGCGGGAAATGCACCGCTTCCTGCCCGGTGGCTAGAAGGGATCCCAATTTCAGTCCCCGCCGGACCATTGAGAAAGCCCTGGAGAACCTGGTTGACGAGATCGAGACGGATCGATTGCTGTGGTCCTGTCTTACCTGTAAGATGTGTGAGCAGCGTTGTCCCTCGGGGGTTCAGTACTGCGAATTCGTACAGGGAGCACGTGCGGAGGCGCGTCGCATCAACCAGACGGGAAAGATATCTCACTCCGGGGTGAATCTCGCCATTCAGCGCATGCACGGCGTGCAAGACCTGCAACAGAACCGTCTGGGTATAATTGACAATAAGTTAAAAGTGAAGAAGAAAGCTGACTCTAAGGAGGACTTTCTTTACTTTGTGGGATGTGCCCCATACTATCAAATCCTCTATTCAGAGCTGGATTTAAAGGTGGGAGAGATACCCAACCATACCGTGGCTCTGCTCAATCGTGTGGGGATTCAACCGGTAATCTTAGCCAACGAGAGGTGTTGCGGTCATGACCTTCTTTGGAACGGGGACATAGATAGCTTCGCCCAGCTGGTGGGGATGAACCTAAAGGAGTTTAAGAAAGCCGGAGCCTCTAAGATCGTCACCTCCTGCCCGGAGTGCTATCGCACCCTTAGACTGGATTATCCCAAATTCGGACGGTTTGACCTGGAGGTTAAACATATCTCCGAAGTGCTAGCGGAAAGAGCAGGCAAGCTGAAATTCAAATCCAACGGCGAAAAGGTAACCTTACAAGACCCCTGTAGGCTAGGGCGTCACTTAGGAGTTTTTAAGCCGCCCCGGGATCTTCTGGAGGCAGCGGGAGCGGAGCTGGTGGAGATGGAGCATCATGGTCCGGACTCCACCTGCTGCGGGGTGGCAGCCTGGGTGAACTGCGGAATGTGTTCAAAGTCGATGCAGTTGCAGCGCCTAAGGGAGGCTAGGATAACCGGCGCCCGCAAGATCATAACCCCATGCCTTAAATGCTCTATTCACCTTACTTGCGCTCAAACCGGAGAACTGCCAATTCCTCGGGAAGAGGTTGAGATGGAAGTGGTGGACTTCACTCGTTATCTGGCGGAAGCGGCAGGTATCATATCTCCTAACGGGGGAGGTGAGGGTTGATGGCTACTGCGGGAGCAAACGTCTTGCATGATAAAGAGGTCATGGTGATTGGAGGCGGGGTATGCGGGATACAAGCCGCTCTAGACTTAGCTGATAAGGGTTTTCAGGTACGCATGGTGGAGCGGGAGCCCACAATCGGGGGAAGGATGGCCATATTGGATAAGGTGTTTCCTACCAACGATTGCTCTATCTGTATCCTTGCCCCTAAGATGATCATGTGTTATAACCACCCCAATATAGACGTGCATACCTATGCGGAAGTGAAGAAAGTCGAGGGTAAGGCGGGAAACTTTAATGTCACCGTCTTGAAGAAACCCCGCTATGTAAAAGAAGAAGACTGTACCGGTTGCGGAGACTGCATGGAAGTTTGTACCTTGAAAGGACAGTTTCCCAATAAGTGGGACGCCAATCTGGGAAGAAGAGGGGCGGTGTACATGCCCTTCCTCCAGGCGGTTCCCCGTATCGCCGTGGTTAGCGAGGAAGATTGCCTCACCTTACGCAAAGAGAAGTGTAAGATGCCCTGCGTGCGGGCATGCCAGCGCAAAGCTCTGGATTTCAAGCAGAAACCTGTGGAGATCAAGTTCGACCGTATAGGAGCTATCATCGTGGCTACTGGGCTGGAGGAGTATGACCCCAGCGAATTGAGCGAATATGGTTACGGTCGTTTCACTAACGTGGTCACCGCTATGGAGTACGAGCGGCTCATCAACGCATCGGGGCCAACTGGTGGGCACGTTCACCGATTCAACGATCACGAACGCCCTCGAAGAATGGGTTTCATTCAGTGTGTGGGGGCTAGAGATTTGCGAGTGGATCATCCTTACTGTTGTTCCGTCTGTTGCATGTACGCGACCAAGGATGCCATGCTTGCGCGGGAACATTATCCAGATATCGAGAGCTATATTTTCTATACAGATATGCGAGCCTTCGGTAAAGGTTTCGACGAATATATACGCAGGGGAAGGGAAGAATATGGCATCAAATATATTCGAGCGAAACCCGGTGAGGTTACCGAGGACCCCGAAACTAAGAATCTCTTTATCTGGTATGATGACCTGGAATCGGGGAGAACTCGTTCCTTAGAGGTGGAATTCCTGGTTCTCTCCACCGCTTTCGTTCCTTATTCGGGAGTAGAAAACCTTGCCAAGACCTTGGGGGTAGAGGTAGACCAGTACGGATTCTTCAAAGTAAAAGACCAGTTGCTCTGGCCTCTGGACTCCACCAGGGAAGGTATATTGGTGGCGGGAGCCTGTCAGAACCCAATGGACGTTACCGACGCGGTGCAACAAGGAGGAGGAGCCGCTAACCGAGCCGCTGAGATAATCGCCTTGGCAAGCGAAGGCTCTGGGGAAAAGTCCAAAGCTAAAAGATAAAAGCAGATGAATAGATATATCAGCAGAGGCGCCGACTAATCACCTGGAAACTATAATCTTCTGAAGGAGTAGTGGATATGAGCGAGGAGAGCAAGAAAGAAGAGATACGCATAGGTGTTTTTATATGCCATTGCGGAGCCAATATCGCTGGATTTCTAGACGTGGTTGAAGTTACCGAATACGCTAAGACGCTACCCCACGTGGTCTATGCGGAGCACAACCTATATACCTGCGCCGAAGATGGTCTATCGGCTATCCGTAACGCGATTAAAGAGCATAAACTCAACAGGGTGGTGGTGGCTTCCTGTACGCCCCGTACCCATGAACCCCTTTTTCGCCAGGCTTGTGAAGAGGCAGGGCTGAATAAATATCTCTTCGAATTCGCCAATATAAGAGACCAGTGTTCCTGGGTGCACATGAAGGAATGGGATAAAGCCACGCGCAAAGCCAAAGACCTGGTGAGGATGTCGGTAGCGCGTGCGGCGCTTTTAGAGCCTCAGGAGGAGATAAAACTAGATATATACCCTGCGGCACTGGTCATCGGAGGAGGAGTTTCCGGCATGACCGCGGCTCTTTCCATCGCTAATCAGGGCTTCGAGACCCATCTGGTGGAAAAGGAGCCTGAGTTAGGGGGTATGCTACGTAGCCTCAATCGCATCTTCCCCGAAAATCGCAGAGCCGACGAGGTTCTCGAAGAACTGAAGGAGAGGATAGGCAAGGCTTCCAATCTTACAGTCCATCTTTCCACTTCAATCAAGGAAGTTGATGGGTATTACGGCAACTTCCAGGTTACCCTGGATATGGGGGGTCAGATAGAGACCCTCAAGATAGGGACCATCATCGTGGCCACCGGTGCCTCGGAGATGGAGCCCGTGGGCCTTTACAGCTATGGGGAAAGTCCGCAAATCGTCACCCAGAGGCAGCTGGAGATGGGATTGAAGGAGGGTAAATATAAAAATCTTGAAAATGTTGTGATGATCCAGTGCGTGGGATCCCGAGGAGAACGGGTTTCCTATTGTTCGCGAGTCTGCTGCGCAACTGCCATAAAGAACGCTCTGGTCATAAAGGAAATTTTCCCTGAGGCGCGTGTTGAGATATTACACAACGATATTGAGGTTTATGGTTCCCGTTATGAGGCAAACTATCAACGCGCCAGGGAAGCGGGAGTCCTCTTCAAGAAGTATGATCCACAGGCTCGGCCCCAGGTGCTCGTCCAGGATGGCGAGATTACCGTACGCTTCCATCATCAATTGATGAATCGGGATATGGAGTACCATCCCGATTTGGTGGTTCTTTCCACCCCTCTGGTGATGAACCAGGAAGGGATTGACGTGGCGAAGATGCTCAGGGTTCCCTTGGGATCTGACCAGTTCATGTTCGAAGCCCATGTCAAATTACGACCTGTAGATTTTGCCACTGACGGTCTTTATCTCTGCGGTACCTGTCACGGGCCGGCGGACATCACCGAGTCCATATCCCAAGCCAATGCGGCGGCTTCCCATGCGGTCAATCCCATGATTCAGCGAGTAGTGCAAACCGAAGCCATCACCGCTTATGTTAATGAGGAGGCATGTGTGGGGTGTGGATTCTGCGTATGGGCATGCCCCTTTGCGGCGCCGGCAATGGTCACGCGGGAGGATGGCAAAATGGTCTCCCGCATCAACGAGGCGCTGTGTAAGGGTTGTGGAACCTGCGCCGCGGGTTGTCCTAGCTACGCCATTACCACCCGCCATTTCAAGAACGATCAGGCTCTCTCCATGATTCATGCGGCTTTCCCCCAACCCTCTCGAGGTGGCGAGGAATTCGACCCCCAGATTATCGCCTTCACCTGTAACTGGTGCTCTTATGCCGGAGCTGATTTGGCGGGGGTATCCAGATTTCAGTACCCGCCTAACATCCGCATCATCCGATTTATGTGCTCAGGTCGCATCGACCCCATGTTCGTGTTCGAGGCTTTCCGCTCCAACGCCGATGCGGTGTTGGTCTCAGGGTGTCATATCGGAGACTGCCATTATATCGACGCCAACCATCGCACCAGGGAGCGCTTCCAGGCCATGCAAGAGATCATCGCGGAAATGGGCATAGAACCGGAAAGACTTAGATTGGCCTGGATCTCAGCTTCCGAGGGGGAGAAGTTCGCGCAGACGATCCGCGAGATGGTGGAAGAGGTAAGGAAACTGGGTCCTCTGGACAAGAGCAAACTCGTGGTCAAAGCCTAGGATAGATATAATTTGGAGTTGTCCGATAAGCGCAGCCCGGCGAAATCAGGTATTTGAGAAAAGTAAGTCTTCCCAAAAAATTGATAAAGACTATTGACTTAAATTTAATCGTCTTTATAATTGGACGAGTGTGTTTGGACATTGTAACATACGCGGAGCCCCGCACTCGCGTGCTTGCCCCTGAAAAAG
>JACVIX010000048.1 GCA_015711725.1 Candidatus Geothermincola primus
AATAACGAAGACTAAAATACGCAAGCTAACCGTTTAGAATTTTTTTAATCTAATCGCAGCGTTCTTGCGAGTGCCTGCCTTGATAGTCCTTGTCGGATGCTATTATAACATTTTCTTTTTCGCTGAAGACAGCTCCCATGGTCTGCGAAAGATGATAAGCGGTGATTAATTTGGAGAAAATTCACCCGCCCTTCTCCGCTGAGGAAGCGAAATAATCTTAGCGCTTTTCAGCGCGAAGCTTGCTGTTGGGCGACGATCAATTCACAGAGGAAGAAAGAAGGGATTTAAACGTGAATAAGAAAAAGCAATCTGAAAAGTCACAAACCGTAATTCTAACTCTGCGGCCATTATTAACTATCGATGGCAGGGGCCTTTAAAACTAAACTTCTTGCGCGTTAAGGAATTCTCCAGCAGCACTCTTTTGAAGTTGTATATTAATGGTTAGATTTTTTGGCAAGGGTTTCTCGCTCCGCTTTCCAATAAGCGATAAGTTGGTCTATTTAAAAAATTCTTTATCAATAGGTCTATTTAAAGAGCTCCGGCGGGGCGCCGGGAATATCCCCAGCTTCTATGCCGGTCCCGTAGTCCACCAAGGTCCACTTGCCCCCTACTTTGTGAAAGTAGAAAGAGGCTCCCTCCGCCTGGTGATTGGGGTCGATAATGTCCACGCGGGCCCAGTCCCCCACGATCTTGCTTGATGCTACCTTCCAGTTGATCCCTGGAGCCTCGGATTTAGCCTTATTGAGGGCCATACTCTCCACCTGTTGCTTGTCACTGGTGGTGTTGCCACCCCCGCTGCCACCGCTCCCTCCTGTGCTTCCTCCAGTCTGGATAGCTTGTAGCTGCTGCTCTAGAGCTGCTATCTTCGCCTCTAAAGCCGCCTTTTCCGCCTCCAGAGCGGCTTTCTCTTCCCCCAGCAGCTCCAACTCCGTTTCCAGCTCCCCTATCCTCGCCGCGTCCTCGCTTTTCCTGTTGCCGCTGGCTACCGCCAAGATAATCACTAAAGCCAGCACCAGTACTAAAAGCACAATGTTCACTATCGCCACCAGCATCCAGGTTTTGCCTTTGGATTCATCCATAACAAAACTCCTTTGTTAAAAAAATTTTCTAACCGTTATTTTTCCTGAGTATAGTATATTGTAAGAGGAAATCTTTAACCCTCGGTGATATTTTAACATTTTTATACAAGGTATTAAGCGATTTTATTCAAGTACATTTTTTAAGCGCGAGATTGGAGTGGGAGATCTTCTTCAGCAAGAAATGGATCGCAAGCAAGAAAGTGATCGTAATGTCATTAAAGAATGGTCTCGCCCGCGCGAGGACTTACATAGCGATCAAGGTTCATATATGCGAAACGCTCCGGTGATGTAACTACCATCTCGCTGCCCTTTCGTTAATCCTGATAATGTCAATGCGCGAACTCCCAGCGTGAACCTTTGAGGTTTCCTCTAGCCATAGACGGCTGGGGCCGCGACCTATGAACACGGCCCCAGTCATCTAAGCCCCATCCTGGATACCTCAGGTCTTCTGAATGTCAAGTATTACCCGCATGGGTCCGGTGGAGTAATGGAGGTAGTGCTTGCGGGGAGTGGTCAGGTTGATGACGAAACTAGTCTCTAAGGAACCTCCGCCCTCAACCCTTTTGATGCTGGAAACCACCGGATCGCCTAGCGATACTTGGTCCCCTATGTTGAGGAATTGAGGGTCGTTTACCCCTACTCCCATGATTAAAAATTGGATCTTACGACTGCTTGAACTGGTACCAGAGGTCTGGCTGAAGGGAAGGTAGGTGGTGTCAGTTCCGTCGCTTTTCTTTATCTCGAAGACCACTCGATAGTAATCTCCCTGGTCCGCCCACCGCACGTCCTGGATCACAAGAGGATAACCGGGACCGCTGCTGGAACCAATGGACTGTGGGTTGAAGCTGTAGTGGCTTTCCCCACCTTTACCTTCGCCGCTAGTGCCTCCTCCGCCATTTGTTCCTCCCCCGCCGGTAGATTCCCCGGGAGTGGCGGGCGTGGTTGCCGGTGGCTGCTCCTCGGCAGGGGGCATTTCCATTTCGGTCGCCTCTTCCTCCTGCCTGGGTTTCCCACATCCCTGGAGGTAGACCATGCCCGCGCAAAGGATCAGGACGCTCAGGACTGAAAGGCTAAGCGAAAGGATTTTATGTTTTGGATATTTCCTCATAGGTCGCTCACCTCCTTCCTAAAATTATTCGTATGCGTGGGCGAGTTAAGCGTTTTAATCCCCGGAAAATCGGCAGTCAATAGAACATTATCATCTCCCTTTCCATTGGCTACCCGAGTTTTTCCATAGAATTGCGGTTTTTGCTGCCCTCATCTTCTCTTCCCATGGCCATGTCTATCCCTTCAATTCCATTTTCATATATCACGACGCAATCGACAAATCGCTTAAAATTCAACGTCCTATTTTCAACAACGTAGCAAACCTTTGTCTATCTACACCGCGTTCGAGTCGAAAGCATCTAGCTTGTCGTGCAGAGAAGTAAGACATAGTTTATGCCATATATTCTTGTTTTACCCGTTTGATAAAGAACAAATCCTAAACTCTCTATTCCACTACACCGCGTTCGAGTTAAAGGTAGATCACTGTGGCGTGTTAATATGTGCCATATTGGGATTTCTCTGTAATTGGCTCGCCACAGAGTTTTCCAGGCGTTTATAGGGGAAAAATAATAATAAGATTCCATACATATCCTGCGATTGATTGTAAATATAGGGGATTAACATCTCCGGATTTAAATGGGGGGAGTCACATTAAGTAAACATGTCAGATTACGATGCCCTGGTTATCGGCTCCGGATTGGGAGGCGTCTCCTCGGCGGCTCTGCTGGCACGAAACGGTTTTAAGACCCTGATTTTGGAGCAGTCCGACGCGGTGGGGGGATGCTGCTCATCCTTCCAACTCCAAGGCCGCAGGTTCGATACCGGCGCCACCATGGTGATGCTCATCCGACCGTTGGAGGAAGTCTTCCGGCGCATGGGCAGGCGTATACAGGATTACGTCGACCTGATCCCCTGTGAGCCCATCTATAGCGTGCGTGCCTATGACGGAAGGAGATTTTCTATGCCCGCCGACCTTCAGGAAGCCGCAGCATTGATCGCCTCCCTCGCCCCTGAGGATAAGGATAATTGGGAGAGGTACGCGCATGTGGGTGGTTCCATGATAGAGTTATTGGACGAAATGATGCTCAAGCCGGCGAACACTTGGGCGGAGACCCTGCGTGCGTTCTGGGAGAAGCCTTCCATAGCGCGATTTTATCCCTACCTTTTGCGGTCGGCGCAGGGGGTCACCTTGAGCCTTTTCCGTAACCAGCTAGTCAGATCCAACCTTGCATTTCAGGCCTACTGCGCGGGATCCCCTCCCGATATTGCCATGGGCTCCCTTGTTTTCGTTGCTCTCTGTCAGCATCTAGGCATCTATTACCCCCGAGGAGGGATGATCGCTATTCCGGAGGGAATTGTGAAAGCGGGAGAGGAGCACGGATTGGAGGTAAGTTTTAACCGCAAAGTGGAGCGGATACTTTTGGAGGGGAAAGAGACTCGTGGGGTGCTCCTGGAGGACGGTACGGAGATAACCTCCGACATAGTGGTCTCCAACGTCAACGCCAAGGTGACTTACCTCAAGATGATCGGGCCGGAAAACCTCCCGCGCTGGGCGATAAAGGCAATTTCCAGCTATCGTCCTTCCATGGCCTGTCCCATGGTCTACCTTTGCCTGGATACCCGCCCTCCTCTGGACGCGCATAATACCATAGGAATCACTAGTTTGGAGGCGGGCAATCGCCTATGGCATGAATTTTACGAGCGGGGAATAATGCCCCGGGAGAGCGGCTTTTTGCTCAATTGGCCCACAGAGGCGGATCCCTCCCTTGCTCCGGAAGGAGAGCACTTGCTCAATCTGGCATGGGGAGGCCCCTCGCCCTACGCTCTTTTGGGGGATAATTGGGACAGGCTGAAACCGGCTTTCGCCAGCGCTTCCTTGGAGATGCTGGAGAAGGAGATGATGCCAGATATCCGGGAACATATACGCGTTTTGGAGGTGGCTACTCCCTTGGATTTCGAGCGCAAGCTACTTCTCCCCCAAGGGGGCATCTATGGGCTCTTCTTGGATCTCTTCTCATCGGGCATGTTTCGCCCCCGTAACCGCTCGAAGGTGGTGAAAAACCTTTATCTGACAGGCGCCTCTACTGGTCTGGGAGGATCTCTTCCCACCACCTTGGCTTCGGGAATTATCGCCTCCGACTATATTCTGAGAGACCATGGATAACCGCGCGGTTGAGGAATGATTAAACGGACTGATTCGGGGATTTTCTCAAAGAAATAACATAAGGAGGCAAAGGGAAGCGATAAAATTGGGGCCCTTGCACTTTTCCGTCGCCGCTTGAGCATATAAAACGTTTTTTTCGATTCATTAAAAATTATGAGGAAAACGGGGTCGACTATATGACGATAAGGAGTCTAAAGATCATAAGTTTTAAAAAAATTATGAGGAAAACGGGGTCAATTATATGACGATAAGGAGTCTCAAAAGACTCTGGCAAGTTAACCACCATTTTTGTTGAAAATGGGTTTCCCACTCCTTAGCCCACTCGCTTATGCAGAGCGCCAAATCTAGAACCATCGCCCACTACCAAACCCTAAATAGGGAATAGACGCATAGATACCGCTGGCTTTCAATCATAATTTTCGTTACATATCTTAAACTTTCATAAACAGGCTTCTGATTAAATAATATGCGCGATATGCGCGAAGTTTAAGGTTGTCCCAGGTTTAAAAGTGCCGTATGAAGGGAAAGTAAAATAAAGCTATATAGTCAATTTGAGTTACCGTTAAACTAATCGGGTCCAGAGCGAGGGGGTAATCGAGATGGTTGATTATGACGTGGTGGTGATCGGAGCGGGGCTGGGTGGAGTGACCTCGGGAGCCATCCTGGCTAAAAATGGTTTTAAAACGCTTATTTTGGAACAGGCGGAGGTGGTGGGGGGATGCTGTTCCACCTTCGACTATCAGGGATACAAATTCGACACCGGGGCCTCCATAGTGATGATAACCCAGCCCTTGGAGGAGGCCTTCCGGCGCATGGGCAAGGAGGTGAGAGATTATGTGGAGCTTGTACCCTGCGAGCCCATCTACTCGGTGCACGCTTACGATGGCACCAAGTTCACCATTCCCACCGATATAGACGACGCTACCGAGGTGATTTCAAGAATCGCTCCAGAGGATGTGGAGGGTTGGAAGAGGTACACCCGAATAGGCTTGGATATGGTGGGGCAGCTCGAGCAGATGATGACCACTCCCATGAACACCCTCTCTGAGACGGCTCGCTTGGAGCTCTCCCATCCCGGGATGATGAAATATTTTCCCTACTTCCTCCGCTCCCATCAGGGAGTGACCGTGCAGTTTCTGAAGAACCCGGTGATTCAATCTACCGTGGCTTTCCAGTCCTATTACGCGGGTGCTCCTCCGGAACTGGGCCTAGGGACCCTGGGTTTTATCGCTCTCTGCGAGCATCTGGGCATCTATTACCCCCGGGGAGGGATGATCGCCATACCGGAGGGTCTCCGCAGGGCAGGAGAGGAATTCGGACTGGAGGTGCGCTTCAATCAGAAGGTGGAGAAGATACTTCTGGAGGGCAACATGGCGAGGGGAGTCCTTCTGGAAGATGGTACGGAAATCCTCTCCCGTATAGTGGTGGCTAATGTCAATGCCAAGGTGACTTATTTGAAGATGATAGGGCCGGATAACCTGCCAAGGTGGGCGGTGAAAGCTATCGACAGCTATGAGGTGGCTATGCCCTGTCCCATGATATACCTGGGACTGGATACCTCTCCCCCTCTGGATGCCCATCATACCATAAAAACCGGGGACTTGGAGCAGAGCAACCGCGTCTGGAACGACTATTATAAAAAGGGAATTCGCCCACCCATGGGAGGATGGTTAATCAGTTGGCCCACGGAGTCTGATCCCTCGCTGGCTCCGGAAGGCCATCACGTAGTCAACTTCGTCTGGGGAGGCCCGGCTCCTTACGGGTTGCTAGGGGATAACTGGGACCGCTTAAAGCCCGCCTTCACCGAGGAAGCTCTAAAGGTGTTCGAGAGCGAGGTGATGCCAGACCTCCACGATCACCTAAAGGTGGTGGAGGTCTCCACCCCCCTGGACTTCGAACGCCGTCTGCTCACCCCTCAGGGGGCTATCTACGGGCTCTTCCTGGACTTCTTCTCCTCGGCTATGTTCCGCCCCCACCCCCGTTCCCGGGTGGTAAAGAACCTTTATCTGGCGGGGGCTTCGGTAGGTCTGGGAGGAGGAGTTCCCACCACCATCGCCTCCGGGGTGATCACCTCCGACTACGTGCTCAAAGACCTCGGATAAAGGATGGTAACGCTAGGGGAGGTCAAAGATAGGGGAAGATCATCAAGACTTTGCGGAATGGTTGGAAAGGTTTGACGCTGTCGAGAAGAGAAATAGTCACAACCAAGATATTGCCGAATGAAGCGGACAAAGATTATTTTAACAATATGTAAATATAATTTAATATTTAAATAGTTCTTGGAGGCCCATAAATGGTCAGCGATTATCAGGTGGTGGTCATCGGGGCGGGCCTAGGAGGAGTTGCCTCCGCGGCGCTGCTGGCGAAAAATGGCTTCAAGACCCTGCTTTTAGAGCAGTCTGACACGGTGGGAGGGTGCTGCTCCACATTTGAAAATCAAGGCTATAGATTCGACACGGGAGCCACCATGGTGATGATCCGGGAACCGCTGGAGGCGATCTTCCGACGCTTGGGAAAAGAGATGGGAGATTTTCTGAAATTGATCCCTTGTGACCCCATCTACGCGGTGCGCGCTTTCGATGGCACCCGTTTCGCGGTGCCTGCGGACTTAGATCAAGCTAGCGAGATGATCGCTTCCATCGCTCCAGAGGAATCTAATGGATGGAAGGAGTTCGCCCGGGCGGGTAGGGAGCTGGCTCTTCGGTTGGGCGAGATAATTGGCACCCCAGCGAATAGCGTTTCGGAAGTCCTGCGCATGCAATTAAGGTCCCCTGAAACTTTTCGCTACCTTCTATTATCCCTTCGCTCCGCTCAAGGTCTTACCCTGCGATACTTGAGGAATCCCGTGCTGCAATCCATCGTGGCTTTTCAGTCCTATTTCGCGGGGGCTCCCCCAGAGCTAGGATTGGGTCCCTCCTGTTTCCTGGTGCTCAGCGAACATCAGGGAGTTTACTATCCCCGGGGCGGGATGATTTCCGTCCCTGCGTCCATCCTCAAAGCGGCGGAAGAATTTAATCTGGAGGTCGCCTTGGAGCGAAAGGTAGAGAGGATACTGCTGGAAGGTGGAAGGGCGCGCGGGGTACTCTTGGAAGATGGAACGGAGATAATCGCCGATATAGTGGTCTCCAACGTCAACGCCAAGGTGACTTACCTCAAGATGATAGGACCGGAAAACCTGCCACGCTGGGCGGTAAAGGCGATTTCCAGCTACCAGCTGGCAATGGCTTATCCCATGGTTTATCTAGGTTTGGACGCGGAGCCACCTCTGGAAGCTCATCATCTCATCAGCACAGCCTCCATGGAGCGGAGCAACCAGGTGTGGAACGAATATTACAAACTGGGGTTGATTCCACCTGGGGATAACTGGATGCTCAGCTGGCCCACGGAGTCGGACCCCTCCCTGGCTCCGGAGGGACATCATATTCTCAGCTTCGCATGGAGGGGACCTGCGCCCTATGCCCCCCTGGGGGAAAATTGGGACAGGTTAAGGGAGAGCTTGGGGGATGGGGCTATAAGGGTTTTAGAGAGAGAGGTCATGCCGGATATCCGGAAACATATTGAGGTAGTGGAGGTTTCCACTCCTCTGGACTTCGAACGACGCTTGCTCTGCCCCCAGGGTGCGGTATACGGGCTTTTTTTCGATCTCTTCTCCGCGGCCATGTTCCGACCCCATCCCCGCTCCCGAGTTGTGAGGAACCTCTACCTGGCGGGGGCGTCCACCTGTCTGGGGGGAGGGGTGCCCACGGCTCTGGCTTCCGGAATCATCGCTTCCGATTATATAATCAGGGATTATGGTTGAAGGAATAAGTTTGAGTTAGGAACCTGAAGCAGGCTAAGATTGTGCGAGGATATATAGATTGTTTCTGTGCATATCGTGAGCTATTTTTTTAAGTAGGAAGCTGAAGCTGATTAAGATTGTGCGAGGATACCCCAATAGGAATGTTTTATGATTTTGTCATAGAGGTTAAAGGAGGTTGAGAAGGATGAAGAAGTCAAGAAAGCTGATGGCGCTGGCAGCGCTGGCGGGTTCGGTGGCTTTATGGTTCTCCCTGTCCGAAAGCACTAGGCGTTACATAGTGCACTTGGGAAAACAAGTCCCTTATCTGCCCTATCGCTACTTCATATAGGTTTATATTAACGTTTATTGGATAACGCCTTTGGCATGGGTATGCAGGGGTAGTGTCCGTTTAGGCGACGTTTTTTAAAAATCATTACAATATGTTAAATTACATAATGTAGATATATCTCCGCCCCCGCGGAGATTTTTTTGGTAAAAAGGCGATGAGCCAAAAAGTCTTAGGAGAATAAGCACGGAAAGAACGATGAAGGTTTCATTCTCCCGCAAATGGGAAGGAAGAATGAAGAAGGATAAGGGAAAACTTTTCATACAGGAACCGGTACCTGAAAAGGCGGGTACCTGGCGCAGAAAGGAGGAGGCCCTATGGCCAAATTGAGCGAGTTCTTCCGTTCTCTTTTGGAGAGCTTCGGCAGGTTTCCCATGATCATCAGGGGCGAGGAGATAATCACTTATCGGGAATTCTTGGAGAGGATCAATCAGCTGAGCCATGCCATGCTGGATCTAGGCATCGCCAGGAACGACAACATCGGCTTGGCAGAGTATAACACCCCCGCTTTCCTGGAGATCACCGCGGCGGCATGGATGATCGCGGCCAGGGCGGTGCCTCTCAATTTCCGTTTCAAGGAATGGGAGCTAAAGTACATAATCGATGATGCGGAGATGAGCGCGCTCTTCTTCAACCAGGACCTGTTGGAGCGCGTATCCAACATCAAACCGGAATTGAAGACGGTGAGAAATTATGTGGTCATAGGGGAGGCAAGGGAGGAGGGAATGCTCAATTATCGAGAGCTTATGCAGTCAAGACCCCGCACCCAGCCTCACATTCCCTGGGAAGACCTCTCCGACCAGGATATCGTGGTGCTCATGTATACGGGGGGCACCACCGGTTATCCCAAAGGGGTGGTCTATCGCCACGATCAGATCTTGAGCGCTCCCCTGGAGGCGATGATTACCACTATGGCGGAGGGGTTCCAAGCCCTCTCCAAGGCGCCTCCCAGCGTGTTCCAGGGGCTACAGAGAATGCTGCGCATTCCTGGCCTGGCCAGGGCGCTGCCCCGGATACTGGCGTGGCCCGCAACGAAAAAAGCCGCGATCTGGGTGGGCAGAAGGTCCGGTTCGTTTATCGCTAACTCCCCTCTCCCGGTTCTAAAAGCCTTCCTCAAGCTGATGGCAATTCTCACCGGTGGGAAGGTGATCATGCTCCACGCCAGCCCCCTCATGCACGCCTGGGCTTACAACCACGCCATCTTTGGAATGATCGGGGGTTTCACCAACGTGTTCCTGACCGGCAAAGGATTCGATGTGGTGGAGGCTCTAGAGACCATTGAGAGACGGAAGGTCAACGTGCTCATCGCGGTGGGCGACGGACAGTGCCGTCCCATCGTGGAGGAATTGGAGAGAGCTAAAGAGGAGGGAAAAAGATACAACCTGGACTCACTGATGGTTGTCCTGTCCAGTGGCATGGCCCTATCCGTGGACGTGAAGAAGAAGATGCTGGAATATATGCCCCAACTGATTATCTTGGACACCTACGCCTCATCGGAGGGCCATTATATGGCCATGATTCCCTATACCGCCGGAGACCATGATATTCAGAAGACGGTTTTTAAGGTTTCCGATACAACCAAGGTTTTAAACGAGGAGGGCAGGGAGGTAAAGCCGGGAGAGATAGGGGAGATTGCGGTGATGCGTCAGAACATCGGCTCCAGCGAATATTTCAAGGATCCCGAGAAGTCCGCCCGCACCTACCGAACTATCGGTGGAAGAAAGGTCATCTTTACCGGAGACATGGCAACGGTGGACGAGGAGGGGCGCATCCACCTCATCGGGAGGGGGTCCGGCTGCATCAATACCGGTGGGGAGAAGGTCTTCCCAGAAGAGGTGGAAGAAGTGCTCAACCGCCATCCCAAAGTGGAGATAGCTGGGGTCACATCCGTGCCTCACGAGCGCTGGGGAGAAGCGGTTACCGCGGTAGTCCAGCTGAGTCCGGGGGAGACGGCTAGCGAGGAGGAGATAATCTCCTGGTGCAAGGAATACCTGGCCGATTACAAAGCGCCCAAGTACGTTATCTTTACCGAGGAAATGCCCCGTCTTATCACCGGAAAGGTTCATTATCGGGAGATAAAGAAGCTGGTCTACGAGAAGATGGGGATCGTGTGAGACACTTTTTCTTATTGCGATGAAATGGTGTTAGCCGCGGAAAAACAGTTCCACTGGGTATTGATTTCGTAAACAAGATTATCTCCGCTTGGGACAAAATTTTCTCATTGAGGAAGAGCTTTGATTGCGTCATTATTGGCATATCTCCCCAACACATGGTCTGGAAAAGATATTATAGATTGAAAACGTTCTGAAAAGGAGAAGTCTTGGGTTATGGGGAAGGAATGAAAAAGGGAAAAAGTTCAGATTTTTTAAAAGATGATTGCGCCTCGATTAATACGTTTTCCCCTCATCTACCTTTTAAAGTAGATGGGAGTGCGCGCCTCCTCCATCAGCGCCTGTATGTTCTCGAAAGGAGTATCCCCAGGGAGCTCACAGCCGGTGGAGACGATAAAATTACGATAGGGAAGCATGGATAGGAGCAAGCGCCTGGTCTTTTCCCTCACCAAATCAGGTTCTCCCTGGGAAATGATTTTCACGTCCAGGTTGCCCATGATGATGAGGTTCAGAGGCACCAGGTCCGCGACTTTCCGCAAGTTTACCTGGGAGTCCAGGCATATTCCCTCCATGCCCAAGGAAACCAGATTATCTAGCAGATGCTCGCTGTTGCCGCAAATATGCAGCATGGGAGAGGCGCCGGAAGTTCTGATTATTCCAGAGATGCCTTTCAGGAAGGGTTGGCAAAACCGGGTAAAGCTGGAAGAGGAGAGGGAACTCGCGGTGGGCTCCACAACTATAACGATATGAGCCCTTTCCGCTAAGGCTGATAGGTAGTTTCCCAAAGCTTTAGTGATGAACTCCAGGACTTGAATTAAGTCCGGGGGGTAAGATATGGAGCGGAGAAGTATCTCCTCGCTCCCGAAAAGCCTCTCCGCGAGGGCGAAGGGTCCAGTCGCGAAAACTCCGACTAAAGCGTCAAATCTCTCCCTCATCTCCTCGATTAACCTCAACCGGGAGAGCATGGTCGCTGAGCTTTCGGGGTCGATGGGAATAATCTGTTTCCAGGAGTCGATATGAGTCAGGAAATAATCTAGAGATAGATTGGAGGCTTTATCCCCAGGGCCAATTAACTCCAGAAAACCCTTCGCTTCCCTATAGGTTTCCATAAGGGGGAAGTTGATGTCCGGGTGGTAAATTTCATCCAGTTTCTGAAGGGATTTCAGCTGGGTTTCAGTATCGGGATAAGCGTTCTTGATGTTTGCCCCGGTCAGGGTTATCCCCACCGGAGCCATTATTGGGGCTACCCAGCGGGACTTCTTGCTGATGATTAGATCGTATAGATGCAAGATACTCTCCAGGAGCTAGTCCTAGGCTCGCGGGAATCGAAATCAATCATGGAAATGTCCCACTTCCACCAGTGGCGTTCCTGTTTGATTCCCAAACAAACCTCACTTTCCGGAATCTCTCGCCAACACTAGCGATGTTCTCTTTTTCTTTCGGCATCTTCTCTTTTCCCTTTTAATCAAGGGTCAACTTTAATCGATAGCGACTCCCTTAAGGGTCATGATTTCAGTTGATATTAATAGAGTTTTTCAGTGCGCTTCACAGCCGCGATTCCTTTCCGGCGGCGCGCATCCAGATATTGCTTTCCATGATTCCAAAAATGAGATAAGCCGAGTTTTAGCGTCTCTTGTAAGGCAAGACTTCAGCGCGATACATCAAGAACAACTCATGAGAGATGTCTGCCAAAAAGGTCATCTTCACTTAATTATACTCTATCCAGGTATGCCTTGTTGTCGTGTCGTTGAATCTCCTTTCCTTTGCGTCCATTTGAATTGTTTGTTTTAGGCTTTCGGTCTTTACTAATTTTAAACATTTCCGCGCGGCTTTTTACGCTTTATGAGGCGACAGGAATGTTATTGCCTCAAAGAAATTCTACTTTACGTTTTCATGGCCGCGAAATAAAAGAATGGTGGGATCCCCGTAAAGCCACCTGGACGCTATGATTGGATAATTTTTCATTGTGTAATATATACCGCGTGGCTCTCGCTTTTTCGAAGGCAGCCATTTCGGTTCGCCATGCTTCCGCGGCCTGGGTTTTCTGCCTAAGGATGAGTTAACTTAAGTCGAGGGAGGACGAATGGTTTCGGGTTTTTCAGGAGTTTCAAGGTATAATTAGATGAAAGAGATGGCGGCTTTCTTTTGAAATGGCTCCTTTATCGCCGTGTTTGGTGCGATAAGTTAAAGCTATTCGATTAAGATTAGTCTTTATGCAGGTTGGCCTCATGAAAGGGGGTATCGGTGATGCCTTTGGACTACGCCAGCAGCGATTACGTGAATCAGCGCCAGTTGGTTATCGGGGAGATGCTCTCTCGCCGAGCTCGTATTCATCCTGACAGGGAAGCCCTGGTTTTCCAGGGCCGCCGTTATAGCTACCGGGACTTTGACTCGAGGACGAACAAGCTAGCCAACGCGCTACTTAAACGAGGTATCGTCAAGGGGAGCAAGGTGGCCCAGCTCCTCTTCAACTGCAGCGAACTGGTGGAAGCCTATTTCGCGGTATGCAAGCTGGGGGCAGTGAATGTCCCTCTTAACTTCCGTCTCAAAGGGGCGGAGATACTCTATCAGCTGGAAAACAGCGAGACAGATTTGCTCATCTTCGGGGAGGAGTTCGCCCAGGTGGTGGAGGAGATCAGAGGGGATATACCCCAGGTGAAATTGGTATGCGTGGGAGAGAACGTCCCCCAGTACGCCGAGGCTTATGAGGATTTTCTCCAGTCTGGGGAGGATAAACCCCCGGGCATAGCCGTCTACGACGACGACCCGGGTTTCATCATGTACACCTCGGGCACTACTGGCAAGCCTAAGGGGGCGGTGCTTACCCATAAGAACCAGATGATGAACGCAATAAACTGTACCATAGAGCTGCTCACCGTGGTGAAAGAGGTGGAGGACCAGAGGGTCCAATTCGTGGGGCCACTTTTCCATGAAGCCGCCCTGGCCCTGGCCCTGGTTAGCGTCTTCTGGGGAGCTACATTGTGCATACTCAAGTTTTTCGAACCGGAGAAGATCATGCAGCAAATTCAGGAGGAGAAGATCACCGTCACCTTCCTTCCGCCGGTGATGTCAACTTTCCTGCTCAACGCGGTGGACGTGAGCAAATATGACCTTTCCTCTCTGCGCATATATATCTCCGGAGCCGCCATCTTACCCACGGAAACCAGAAGGCAGATAGAGAGCGCTTTCCCCAACGTGAACCTCTTCGATGTCTTCGGGCAGACGGAGATGAGCCCGGTCACCACCATACTCAAACCGGAGGACTCCAAGAGAAAGATAGCTTCCGTGGGCAAAGCGGTTATCAACGTGGAGATACGGGTGGTGGATGACCAGGATAATGACGTGCCAGTGGGGGAGGTGGGAGAGATCGTATATCGCGGACCCACGGTGATGAAGGAGTATTACCGTAACCCGGAGGCCACGGAGGAAACCCTTCGAGGGGGATGGTTCCACTCCGGGGATCTGGTGAGACAAGACGAAGAGGGTTTCTACTACGTGGTGGACCGCAAGAAGGACATGATTATCAGCGGGGGAGAGAATATATATCCCGCGGAGATAGAGGATGTGCTCTATCAAAACCCCAAGATCCTAGAGGCAGCGGTGATCGGCGTCTACGATGAAGTTTGGGGTGAGTCGGTGATGGCCGTGGTGGTGCCCAAGCCAGGAGAAAAACTCACCAAGCAGGAAGTTATCGATTGGTGCGCGGAGAGGCTAGCCAGTTATAAAAAACCCAAGCACGTGGATTTCGTGGAAGCCCTGCCTCGCAACGCCGCAATGAAGGTTCTCAAAACGGAGCTGAGGGCCACCTATGGGAAGTCGGTGCGCTATGATTAGGCAAAATGTCATGGCCTCTTACACGAGCGTTTTCTTTTTCAAGTTTCCAGCGCCGTAAGAACGCTGCAAGCTATTATGTCAGTTGCGGTCCCTCAAGAGAACCTTTGATCTGTTTTAAGATTGGCGAAAGGCCTGAAGAGGATGGGAAATGCCCCATATCCGTTTATGGATGTGGGACTGGTAGATGGAGCGGATATATATGTGGAGAAGAAAAATTGAGATGCCCCACTTAGGTAAAACCGATTACTTTTTCCCCTGCAGCGCGCACTTCACCGCGTTAACCAGGTCTTCCGGGTTGAAAGGTTTGGTTACGTAATCCTGGGCGCCACTTCGAAAGGCGAGTTCCTGATCGCTTCCGGTGAATTTCACCGAGCAAACGATAACAGGAATATCCTGGGTCTCGGGATTGTCTTTCAACTCTTTTAATATCTCGATGCCGTCGATTACCGGTAGCATGATATCCAAGATGATAATATCTGGCTGAATTTCCTTGATGGATTCCTCTATCTTGACCCCGTGTCGCAGGGTGGAGGTCTTGTACCCCTCCAGGTTGAGGATGACCTCGATCATGCGCGCGGTCTCTTCGTCATCCTCGATAATTAGCACTTTCGCGTTGTTATTTTCCATTGCCATCTCCCCGTTCGTCGGCAAGCGAAATACGTTAAAAAGGGCTCAATTCCTAAAAAAATTATCGGAATGTAAGTGGTTTTACTAAAGAAAATTATAGAAATGATTGATAAAATATCTTTCAAGACAAAAAATGTTCAGCCGCCAACGAGGAACCCATTGGCATCCAGATAAATCTTGAGAGTGTGATGACCAAAGCCTTGAATAACCCATTTTCCGTTTATGTTTCCGCTTGTATACTTGCCTATATAAATCCATTACCTTCACGACTGGGGACCGGTCGTTCTCTCATTTAAGTTTTGAGCCAGTCATCCTCGTCGAATAAGTAGATTACGCTCAAGGAATCCTCCACTATGGACATATCCTTGCGCCGCTGGTAGGAGAGATAACCCACGGGGGAACAGAGCATCCGTTTGCCCCCCAACATGATATCCCTTTTTTCGTGAATATGCCCGCAGATTACCGTGTTCACCTTGGGGTGCCGCATAAGCATCTTTCCCATCTCCTCCGAGCCCAGGAACGGAAAATAAAGATCGCCTTGAGGATGGTCTAAATGCCCTACCAACTGGGAGTAAGGAGGGTGGTGGAGCCCTACCACGATTTCCCTTACCTCCTGGTTTCCGGAGAGTGATTTGATGTCCTGGTCCAGCCGGTTGATGAATTCCCTGGAGACTTCCCGGTCCGATCTGCGGTAGGGACCGGGTTCGCTCTCGGTGAGATAGGAGATGTCACTCCAGCAGGCCCATTTTAAGTCGTTCCAGATCTCGTCCTCGAAGCTCTTCCTGATATCCTCTGTCTCGGGGTCGCCATCCCTATGGTTTAAGGTGAAGTCGTACCATCCTATGCTGCCCGCGAAACCCACCTTTTGGATGATGACTGGTTCCATCCAGATAGGAGTGAACCCATTTCTCCGGCATACCTCAGGTATGTAAAAGTAGTATTTCTCGTAGGAATCGTGTCCTTCTTCCTGCATCCGCTCGGACATCACCCAGATATCCTGATTGCCGGGGACGAAGAGTTTATGACATTCCAGAGAGGAGAAACAGTCTAGGGCGTACTCCATATCCCCCAGCTCGGGACTTACGTCTCCGCAGATGAGAAAGACATCGGGATGGATGATCCTGAGTACCTCAGCAATTTGGGGAACTAGTTCCCAGTTCCTTTGCGAGATATCCACGTGCAGGTCGCTGATGTAAGCCAGCTTCAAGCCTGCGATCCTTCCACTATTTCACCTTTACCGACGATTTGCCTACAACCATTATATAATCTGTGAGGAGAGACATCCAACGATGCAACGCCCGTTCGCTTCATCCGGAGCGTTTCAGCGTAATCTCAGGAGGAGATTCACTTGGCTGGTTGGTAGCGAGGCAAATAAGACATCTATAAGTCAATTGGGTTTTCCCTCTAGAAAGGCGAAGGGTCTTGCTGGCGATGACGGCATCGACAATGCTGGGAGGATAAGAGGAAAGAGGTGTTCATGAAGGCGGTATCCAATAAATATTAACAGTAAGTAAACATTAACCGTGTGAAAGTAAGCGGTGAAAAAATCAAAGAGGAGGGAACTTTCCCCTCAGTCATTCGCGGCGCGGTTGGGGTAATGGTGTGGAGCTTCGATCCGCTGTTCCAGGCGGAATGGTTAGGTAACTGTTTATCCCGCCATCTGACACAGTTGCAGGAATTGACCGGAATCTCTTGAAAGATATAAGAAAGTTGATGAAAATTCGATGAAAACAACCAACATATTGGGTACCTGACTAGTGAATCGTTTTGGGGATACAATACTTACAGGAGATATCTGCTAAAAAGGACTCCATGATCGCTAAGAAGTTTTAACGCTAGTCGGGGCTCCCTTTGCTGAGAGATTTTGAATGGAGGTAGAAGATGGAGATCGAGATAGGATTGGGAAAATCGGGTCGCAGGGCTTACGGTCTGGATGATATCGCCATCGTTCCCTCCCGCCGGACCAGGGATCTGGACGACGTGGATATAAGTTGGGAACTAGGTGGCTTTCGTTTCGACTTGCCCCTGGTGGCTTCGGCGATGGACGCGGTGGTGGACGTGCCCATGGCCGTGTCCATCGGGAAGCTGGGCGGGCTGGCGGTGCTCAACCTGGAGGGGTTACAGACCCGTTACGAAGACCCTGGACCCATTTTTGAGGAGATAGCCTCTCTCCCCCCGGAGAAAGCGACCGCGGGAATCCAGAGGCTTTACCGAGAGCCCATTAAAGAGGAACTGATCGTCCGGCGTATCAAGGAGATCAAGGAGGGAGGCGTGGTAGCTGCCGCCTCACTCACGCCCCAGCGGGTGGAAAAATATTACCGCTATGCCCTGGAGGCGGGCTTGGACATCCTGGTTATCCAGGGGACAGTGATCAGCGCGGAGCATGTATCATCCCGCACCGAGCCGCTGGATCTGAAAAAGTTTATCGCGGAGCTGCCTATACCCGCTATCGCTGGCGGGTGCGCCTCATACTCTACTGCCCTGCACCTGATGCGTACCGGGGCGGTGGGGGTGTTGGTGGGAGTTGGTCCTGGAGCGGCCTGCACCACCCGGGGAGTTTTGGGAATAGGGGTGCCTCAAGCAACTGCCTTGGCCGACGCGGCGGCCGCCCGCACCAGGCATTTGATGGAGACGGGCAAATACGTGAACGTGATAGCGGATGGGGGAATGCGCACTGGTGGGGACATCGCCAAAGCAATTGCCTGTGGAGCCGATGGGGTGATGTTGGGCTCACCCATAGCTTCCGCCAAGGAGGCTCCGGGAAGGGGATACCACTGGGGTATGGCCACCTTCCATCCAGAGTTGCCCAGGGGCACCAGAGTCAAAACCGAGCAGCGCTGGACCCTCAAGGAGATACTGGTGGGACCGGCACACGAAAACGATGGAACGGTCAACCTCTTCGGCGCCTTGCGCATGTCTATGGCTACCTGCGGGTACGAGAACATTCGGGACTTTCAGAGGGCGGAGGTAATGGTGGCTCCCGCCCTACGTACCGAGGGAAAGCAGCTCCAGTTCGAACAGGGCGTGGGAATGATCAAGTAAGAAAATGAGTGAAGGAGGACGCCGGTCAGCGGAAGGAAGGCGCCAGGTCATCCTGATCATGGCGCTTCTTGTTTTCATCCTCATCCTTGCCCTCTGCGCCTCCTCCAGGGACTCTCCCACCTTCGATGAACCTATCTATATCACCTCCGGCTATTATTACCTGAGGGAACATAATTTCACGCTCAATCTGGAGCATCCTCCACTGGTGAAAGAAATACTGGCCATCCCCCTGGCATTCACGCGGCTTAAAGGCTCCCATCCCCCCATCGGTTTCTTTCAGACCCAGAACGCCTTCGCTCACCGCTTCTTCTATTCGATGGGAAACGACCCTCACGTCATGCTCTTGGCCTCCAGGGCTTTTGCTTACATAATGTTAATGATTCTAGGAATGCTCATCTATCTCTGGGGAAAGAGGATTTTCGGACCCCAAGCGGGGCTCTTAGCCTTGGTTTTCTTCGCGTTTACCCCGGTGTTTCTAGGGGATGGGAGATTGGCTATTCTCGATTTAGGAGCCACCCTCTTTATCTTCGCCACCCTTTATAGTTTCTATCTGTTTCTGGAAAAGCCCGGGACCAAAAGGATGCTGGCCTGCGTACCGTTCTTCGCCGCAGCTCAGCTCTCCCGCTTCAATGCCTTAGTGCTGGTCCCCATGATGATCCTGCTAGCTCCGCTCAAGGCCCTCTTCCTTGAATTTGGCATGGTGCGTAGACCTAAGAAAAAAAGCGTTGAGGCGAGCCTGTCTGGGATTGTCTCCGCCGGTGGGGAAAAGAAGCACGAGGACTTCGAGGGGGTAGAGTCCGTCACCGAGCCTGGAGCGACCACCATTAGACGAAGGAAGCAAGCTGGGGAGAGCGAGAGACGACTTGCATGGAGATCATATGCGAGCGAGTGTTGGAAATTGCTTTGGCGCACAATGACCATTATCCTCGCCGGCATGGTGTTGGTGGTCGCCTTCTACGGCGTGCATACCGCCGGCTTGGATCGAGCCGCTCAGGAGACCAATATTAGAGCCAATCTTCAGCCCGATTCCGTTTTCACCGAGCCGCTGATTCGCATCAACCGGGTCTCCCCGCCTTTTGCTCACTACCTGCTGGGTTTAGCCCATACCTACGAGTATATGAAGGTGGACCGCGTCTCCTACTGGAATGGCTATTTCTCTCGCAGTTGGAGATGGTACTACTATCCTTTCATCTTCCTGGTGAAAACCCCTATTCCTCTTCTAATGCTCATCCTCGCCGGATTGGTAATCTCCTTAAGAAACTGGAGAAAATGGGAGTTATCCTTCATCCTCGTGAACCTGGCGGTGCTGGCGGGGGCCTCGGAGGCCTCCACCATCCAACTAGGCATAAGATATATAATGCCGATCATACCTTTCCTTCTATTGCTGGCGGGACTTGGTGGCGCCTGGCTGGTGCGTGAAGGGCGTAATAGAGGAATGCGCTTGGCGCTGATGGTTTCCCTGCTGGTTTGGATGGCGGTCTCAGTGCTGAGTTTCTACCCCTCTTTCCTCTCCTACTCCAACGAATTTATCCTGAACAAGAACGAATCTTTCAGATGGTTGATCGATTCCAATCTGGACTGGGGTCAGGACCTGCGGCGCCTGGCAGATTACGTGGAGGAAAACGACATTCGGGGGCTGAAGATAGATTATTTTGGAGGAGGAGAGCCGGTTTACTATATAAAGGACGCGGTGCTTTGGTATCCAGATCTGGGAGTGCCGAAGGGTTGGTTTGCTATCTCTTACACCTACAGACAGCTGGAGTTCTGGGAACAGGAGGATGGGTCCCCTCCCCAGCAGGCGTCCAAGTACGCTTGGCTCCTGAATTACCAGCCTGTCGCCCGTATAGGACATTCCATCTTGATTTACTATATTCCCTGAGAGGATGGGCGAGGCGGAATTGCGTAAAGGTTGGGTGGGGGTGGGCGGAAGGTTAATGGGGAAGGAGTGGAGACTCACGGAGTGGGTTGCTTGACCGAGAAAGCGGGAAAAAGAGCTTACATGATAACCATCCAACCCCAACAATTAATTATTGAGTTCTCGCGGACTTGATTTGCGCGTATCTAAAGGATATAATAATTTATTACGTAATGTAAAAATGAAACGGAAATGGGAATTTCTGTTAGTGGGGGCGCTTCTGTCGACGCTATTGGTGGTGTCGATTCTCTCTTCTCTCGAAGACGCGCCAACTTATGACGAACCCCTTTACATGGTCAGTGGCTATTATTATCTTGAATCCGGCGAATTTCTTCTCAATCTGGAACATCCTCCTTTGGCCAAAGCCATAGCCGCGACGCCCCTCCTCTTCATGGACGTGCGGCGACCCGGGGTGAAACCCATGGACACCGGATACCAGTTCGATTTCTCCCACCGCTTCCTCTATGCCATAAATCATCGACCCCAGGGCATGCTGCAGGTCTCCCGCATGGCTATGACCCTGCTACTTTTGATCACTGCCCTTCTGCTCTACTGGTGGGCAAGGAGCATGTTTGGTTGGAGAGAAGCGCTTCTTGCCCTCTTTTTCTTGCTCTTCTCACCCGTGATGGTAGGGTACGGGAGGCTGGCCACACTTGATTTGGCAGCGGCGCTGGGGGTGCTGGCCGCCTTGGCGGCCTACTATAATTACCTGCGGTGGCCTAGTGGAAAGAGATTGCTGGCGGCAAGCGTCTTGTTCGGGTTAGCCCAGCTGGTGAAATTCACTTGCCTCATCCTCATACCCATCATCTTTTTGATTGTACTGGTGGAGGCGTTTCGGTCTCCCCGCGGTTCAAGGATAATCTGGTTGCGGAAGGAGATGGCTGGGGCTCTCCTGATGATGTTAGTGGGATTCCTAATGGTTGCGTTGATCTACGGCATGCTGGTGAATACCATGGATCCCGCTTTCCGGGAGGAGTTGATCAGGGTAAGCTTTCCGGATGATCAGGCTTGGGTCTCCCGGCTTCTCTCTCTTCACAGAATCTCACCGCCCTTGGCTTGGTATCTGGCGGGGATGGTCAAAACTGCCCGTTACCTCAACCAGAATTGGATCACCTATTTTCACGGCAATTTCTACGAAGGAGGGGTGTGGTTCTTCTTCCCGGTGAGCTTCGCCCTGAAGAACCCCCTGGCTTTTCTGTTGCTTCTGTTGATAGGAATGATTTTCTTCTTTCGCGGTCCCTTGCGGAGGGAGGAGGTTTTCCTCCTTGTGCCCCTGGTGCTTATCGCCATCTCCTCCTTTCTGGTGCGAGCCCAGTTGGGGATAAGGTACCTTCTGCCCCTCTTCCCCCCACTCTTTCTGGCCGTCTCCAGGGGGCTAATCCATTTTCTTCGGGGTGAAAGTTGGAAAAGGACTCGCTACTTTCTGGTGGCTACGCTCCTGTTCTACATTATCTTCTCTTTCGCCTGGGCGTTTCCCCATTACATCTCCTATATGAACGAGATAACCGGCGGGCCCGCTGAGCGGAGCAGGTACCTGGTGGACGCCGACCTGGACTGGGGACAGGACCTCAAGCGCCTGGCACAATACTTCGAGGAGAGGGAAGCGGTGCGGCCCGCGGTGCATTATTTCGGGGGAGGGGAGGTGTCCTATTACATCCCCGACGCGATCTATTGGGATTATGACTACGGCAGGCCCAAAGGATGGTTCGCAGTCTCCGCCACCATCAAAGAATACAGCTACCTGAGGGAGCGGAAAGGGCAGCCCTCTTACCGTTGGCTGGAGGATTACCAACCGGAGAAGGTCATCGGTTCCTCCATCTATGTCTACTATTTTCCATGATCAAGCTGGCTCCTTCTTGCCCCTTATAGGTTAGGTTAATTTCCCCCGATCAAGCTGTCTCCCTTTATATTAGGGTTAACTTTCCCCGATC
>JACVIX010000049.1 GCA_015711725.1 Candidatus Geothermincola primus
GAAGGATGGGGACCAAGTTCCCCTGCGCGGTTGAGAACAAACGGAGGGAAAAGTGATGAATATGTTGCGCTTTCCCCACCCTACAGCCGATGCGTCCATTTTCCGGAGAGAGAACCATCCGCGAGCAAGGGCCCATGCCGCAATTTCCACTACCCGCAGGGAAATATTTATGTTATCATCTTTCCGTCACAGGTACGTGAATACGCGGAAGATTTGGGTTGCGAGGGGAAATGAAAAAGCCATATGAGGGAAGGCGTTACTTGGTTATAGTCAACCCGGTTTCGCGGGGGGGCAAAGCCCAGAAGGAAGGGATATGGCTGCTTAACCGCTTCAAGAAGCTGGGGGTGGACTACGAGGCGCTCTTTACCGAGAGAGGCGGCCACGCAGAAGAGATGGTGGTGAAATGGGCGGAGGACTTCGACGTGGTGGTGGCGGTTTCCGGGGACGGGACCGCCAACGAGATCATCAACGGCATCATGAAAGTCCCCAACGCTCACCTCAAGCTGGCTATGTTCCCGGCGGGCACCGCCGACGATTTCGCCAACAATGTGGGCTATGAGTCTCGTAACCGGGAGCAGAGCCTGCGCGCCATCTTAGGGAATGCTTACCGCACCATCGATTTGATCCGTTACGATCACCGTTACGCGGCGGTCTCCTTCGGGTTAGGGGTGGATTCGGAGATCGCCGCTAAAAGTTACAAATTAAAAAAATTACGCATACCCGCCTATGTCTACACCGGGGTGAAGATAGCACTCTTTTCGAGACGCAGAAGATATCATCTGCGTTTTGACTTCGATGATCAAGTATTCGAGGGCTGGGCGTTGATCGCCATCCTCTGCAACGCCCCCCTTTTCGGAAAGTTCATTCGCATCCATCCGGAGGCCAAGATGAACGATGGGGTGCTGGGCTTGACCATCGGCAGGGAAATGCATAACCTCTACGGTTTCTGGTTGTTCCTCTGGGCGGTTATGGGGGGTCGGCATGGGTTCTCCCGCAAAGTCTCCTATCATCAAGTAAGGAAGATGCGCATCGAGTTCAGGAGCGACACCTTCGCCCAGATCGACGGCGAGGTACACCAGTTTCCGGCGGGAAGGTCCATCGAGCTCTCCGTGGTCCCCAGGGCCCTCAAGGTGCTGGTGCCGGAGGAATCGTTAAAGAAACGAAAGCTTCCCTTCGTGGATAGGGAGGAGCTGCCAGAACCGGTACAGCTCTCCCTGCTGGGACCCGGGGAAGAGGTGGCGGAGGAGCTCCGAGAGGTTTCCAGCCGGACCAAGGACCGGGTGGAACAGTTCCTCCTATCCACCGGTTGGGGAAGGAGGATTCTGCGCAAGGAGGAGCGGGAGGAACGCCGCAGCCGCCAAGCCATGAGGAAAAAGCGCAAAGGAGATAGAAGAAGGGAAAGGGAAGAGAAGAGGCAAGCCAGGAGGGCCGCCAGGTCCAGGAGAAGGGAGGAGAGAGAGAAGGCTCAATCAGGTGCGGGAAAAGGTGGGTAATGGCGTGTAGCGTTACTGACATCCGATTTGATTAACATGGTTAAAATCGTGTTCTGATGAGCGATTTGGTTGCTGACATAAAGGGAAATCCAGCTTATATTTTAATCAAGATAAAGGAAAAAGAATTGATGAAATTCCTTGACATGGATGTGCCCACGTGCTAATTTAAACTCGACAAGAACGGGTGGGTTTGGTCAATGATGATTTGAATCATTAAAAATCCGTTCTCAAGGGCTTAAATTAAAAATAAGCAGTTTAAAATTAGTTTATAAAATTAGGGTGCGATAATAGACGGGGAGGATGAGGTTTAGAAGACGAATGAGGGAGAGGCAATAATAGAGGTTTAGGCCCTACGCTATTAGCCACCGGCCAACCCCATATGCCCTATAGCATGAGATGGAATCAGCACATTCCACCCCCTGAAAATAGCCCTATACGTCGGTGGCTAATAGCACTAAAATAAGAAGGCGCTCTTCGGAGCGCCTTCTTCATTACCATGTTAAAACAATTTGGCGAGAAAAGAAAAGAAAGTATCTACTGCGGGATGGACTTTGCGAGATGGGCGGCGTGCTTCCTCGCGGGATATCGAGTTGGGGCGATTCAAAGCGAGTTGAGTCAGCTTGAGGCGCAATTTTAGGCTTCTAAATAATGGGGACTGGATCGTCTAGGAAAAATCGTTTATCAGCGCAGCCAGGATACTTTAAAAGGAGCGGGCTGGGCCAACTGGGGCCTCCCACATGGGGGGCGTGGGTTGTCCCGACAGTTCACGTGGCAGTTAGCGGTGCATCCCTCCAGGGGCTGGAAAGAGCCGTCATCCCGCTTGATACAGAAGGGAGTGGGATAGGCTTCGCAGTGTGGAAGGCCTGGGGTGTCCGCGACTGCCGTTTCCAGCTCGATGCAGGCGGAGTAGGTGAGACCCCGGCTTTCGCAAAGTTCGCGTAGGCGGCGATGGAAGCCCACCCTTAAATCCTTTGTCAAGCGAAAGCCCTGGGAAGGATATTCCCGGTCATAGAGGTATTCGCTGGCGAAGGAACGGGCTTCCCGCGGGGATAGCCGTTGGATGATTTGCAATAGCCTCCGCTTGGCGCGCGGGGTGAGGGTGCCCGTGGAGGCGATGAGATGCCTCGCGCCCGAGGAACGAAAGAGCGCGATAAGCTCCTCGATTACTTCCATCCAGCTTTCGCCGTAGAGGGCACGGTAAAGGTGGGGAAAGACGGGGTCCAACCTGACGGAGAGGGAGACGCCTGAATTATTTACTTTTTGTAAAATTTCTATCCTGTGATGGAAGGGGGGTGCCTGAGGAGAAAGCAGGGAGAGCACCTCCGGCGGTCCCTCTACGGTGACCGCCACGAAGACCCGGGGATTGTCCCTAATCCAGGGAAGCTCCAAGAGAAACCCGGGATCCCCCTTGGTGATGACGCTCAGGCTTGCACCCCTGGAAAGCAGCATCTCCACCAAGCGACGGGTCTCCTCCCGTAGCGGAGGCACGGGCTGGCAGGGATCGGTGGCGTTGCAGAGGGAGACGGGGGGGCAGAGGCGAATTCGGTCAAGCTCCCTCTCCACCATATCGGCGAGGCCGCGATAGTAGCGCAGCACTCCGGGCTGGGAGCGGGCGTAGATGGCTTCCCGGGCGTAGCAATAAACGCAGCCGTGGCTGCAGTTGTGTCTGCCTGGGGGAGCCACGTTGATGATCCACTTATGGTAGCATTTCCTTTTAGGATGATTGTAGGGAAAGTCGTGCAGGGTGGGGGACTTTCTGGTCACCCCTTCCACTCGAAGCCCAACGCTGGCGGAATCTTCGCCGCGAGAACCGGGGGGAGATGTATCGCTCATGAGAACATCATAACATCTATTTGGCAGATGGGGGCGAGCTAGTGGAAGTATAGTCCCATAAAAAAGACGGAGTTGTTGACCGTTGTTGACCCCGTCGAAGGCTCGATGATTCGGTCCTTTAACTTTGACGGAGACCTTTCTTTTCAAATGAACGCATGAATGAGGTAAGCGGTCGAGACACTTGCCGAAATTTTGCCGAAATCAATTCTAGAGATATTCCTTAAGATGTGGCCCGCTCCGGCGGGCAAGGATCGTAAGAAGAAAGATAATTTGATCCGACATCGAGAGCGAAGTCCCGAGACCTTCCGGTGCCTCGAGGAGTGGTATAGAGAGATAAAAATTTTTGTTAAAAGCGAGCTTTTACTTTATTTTAAAAGATTATACCATCTGCTCAGGTAGTGGAGTCCGAACCCAATGAGTTATGGCGTCGTCGTGCCCGGAAAACCGTGTCCGGGCTCTTCCCGAAAAGATGTCATAATCGTTTTATCTTTTGAAAAAGGTGGTAAACTATAAAGGCATACGAATCGGCGAGGGATTCATCCCGGGTTCAGGAGGAGGTAGATACCCTATGAGGCCTATGAGGCGTAAATGGAAAGGGAAGAAACTTTACTGGCTCTTGCCCCCTCTTTTCCTTGTCTCGGTTCTTCCCATTCTCTTCTCCGGATGCGGCCCGAAGATAACCAATGAAGAGGCCATGGAGCATCTTCGCGCCGCATATCTGCAGATGCTTCAGACCCCGGGGTACAGGGTGGTCATCCAGGTGGAGCGGGACCTACCCGATATCGATCCCCAGCAGAAGGAGCTCCTGGAGAGGTTGAACCCGGGGCTGATTAACCTAGAGGGGATCGTCCAACAGAGCGAGGGACAGTTCAGCGAGCACCTGAAATCCACGCCGGGAAGCGCCAAGATGGAGGTCTATATGGTGGGAGGGGTGATCTACCAGCTCATGGACGACGGCAGCTGGGCTAAAACGGACGCCGCCTCTTTGAAGATTGGCCTCTCCAGCCAGTACTTCAATCCCGAGGACCTGGCCAGAGCCTTGGAATTCGCTCAGGTGGAGAAGGTTTTGGAATATAGCGAGGAAAAGTTGGTGGTGCTCTGCCGGGTGGACAATGGTTACATGCTCTCCACGCTGGAGAAGACCAAGGAGGCGTACTACGCCACCGAACAGGGGGCCCGCGTCTATGACGCGTTATGTCAAGCTGTGGAGAACGGGGAATTCACCATTACCAGCCACATCTACCGCTCCAGCGGCTACCTGCAGCGGCAAGAAGTATACATGCGGCTCCCCGACGCCCCCCTCCTGGGCACCATCGTGCAGAACCAGACTACCGACTTCTTCGATTATGGTGTGGTGGAGGAGATCAAGCTTCCAGAGGAAGCCCTCAAAGCCAAGCCCATGAAGACCACCCAGCGATGAAAAATTCACAGGAAGCACTAAAGGCCAAGACCATGAATGCCACATTTTAGCTGAATCGAGGGGAGAAAATAGGGGGCGGACAGGACTCCGCCCCCTATTGCGTTTATCCGCGGCGCAGCGAGGGCTATAGCCTTCTCATGGCGAAGATACCAACTCCCACCAGTCCTATGATGAGCAGGAGGGAGATGATTAGCGCGGTGACCATGCTCAGCCCTCCCCCCTCCTTGTAATTGTAAGTGGGCTTGGTCTGGAAGGCGAAGCGCAGGTCCTGCTCGCCCTCAGAGAGAGGTCCCAGCACGCTGGAGTACTCCTCTCCCCTCTGCTTGATGGCTTCCAGCTCTCCGAAGGTTAGGTTCAAGGTGCAGAGGTTTTTATATAGTTCAGAAGCCATCACCCCGGTGCCCTCATCGGTGGCTTGAATCAATCCCGCCTTCAGCTGATTGAGCCCGTTGTTGATCTGGTCAGCTCCGAAGAGCAGGGTGTTGGCGACGGTGGGTCCGCCTATACCAGCCACCGCTTGGCCCAGACCGGCCACCGCCTCGCCCAAACCGCTGGAGATCTGCAGCAGCCCTTCCTTGATACCCGGATTGGACATGCTTCCGGAGACGAGCCCCTGCTTGATCTTGAAGAGATTGTCGATGATGGCGCTGATGGCGAAGTTGAGGGTGGGGTCGCTTTCTCCCTCCCCGTAGTGGTAGATGTTGTACTGCATCATGTTAAGAGCGTCCATCACCGTGGGGTTGTTGGGGTCGGGACTATGGCCGGAGAGAGCGTACTGCAGATATTTTACCCCCGTTACCACCTCGTTGTTGATGCCGTCGATCATCTGCTGGATGCCGGCGGCCATCTCCGCGAAATACTGGTTGAATACACCTCCCCAGATATTGAAGGGAACGTGGTTGTTAAAGGCGTATATGGTGCAAGGGTCCTGGGGGGTGGGCATTCCATGCCAATCATCCACGGTGAACTGCCGCTTCAGTTCTTTGAGGCCATCCATCAAAGTGGGATTGTTAGGATCGGGGCTGTGGCCGGAGAGGCCAAAGATGAGCTCGTCTAATCCGGGAATCATCTGGGTCAATATTCCCTCTTTCAAGGCGGCGATACCCTCGTACAGCCCCGGCTGGGTTATGCTCCCGCTGATTAGACCCTTGCGGATCTCCGACGCCGCGTAGAGCAGAGTGTTCTCTGTGGTGGGAGATCCAATGCCGAAGTAGATCTGGTCAATCCCAGGGATGAGCTGGGAGTCCAAGCCGGTCTTGGCGGCGGGAAGACCGGTCAGCGGGTCCACCGCTTCCTTCAGCCCGTCGGCCAGCAGGGTCAGACCACCGTATACCTGGGTTATTCCGTAAATCAGGGTATCCGGGGTGGTGGCGCTGCCCAGGCCCGAGACTCCCTGGCGCAACCCAGAATCCAGCTGCTTGACCCCTCCGTAGAGCATCTCCAAGCCAGCGGCGGTCTCCGAGAGGGTGTCCCGCTGGTTGGTGCCGGGGAAGACAAAAGCCACCGCCAGGGTGAGGGGCTTCATGGAGAGGTCCTTCACGTCCGCCTCCACCCAGATGGTGTGGGTGTCGTCGGTGGCCGGCGGGAAGAGGGGAATGGACCAACCCACGGTGTAATCGTTGGGCATATACATGATCAACCCGGTGGGGTCGCACTTCAGATTGAAGAAGGTATGGTTGTCGAAGTACCAGTCGTAGGGGGAGATAACCAGCGGAAGGTAGACCTCCACCTCCTCACTCTTCTCCTCGCCGGTATCCGGGTCCTTGTAAGTAATCCACCTCTTCTCCTTGCTGGTGTTTCTCATGGTGAGCTCCATGCGGAAATGTCCCGATTTGCCGGTTATGTCCTCTAGTTTCGCTTCCTTTCCATCGAGGAAATAACGGTATTTGAACTCCACGGGAATCCTGGTCTTGAGCTCCTCCCGCATATCCTCGGGGAGCACCGAGCTAGCCACCAGGTTGCTGTCACCGGATACCTCCAGGTTCTTCCAGACGATGTTGTTTCCCTCCAGTACCGGTGTGGCGAAGCCGCTCATCCCGGTGAACTTGGGATCGCCGCCCAAGTCGTTGCGTTTTTCCAGGGTCACGGTGCCGTTTCCGGAAAGGGAGATCCAGTCCACGATGCGGATGGCCTCCACGGTTCCATCGGGGTTCTGGTCGCAAGCCACGATCTCGTGGTCGAAGGCTTTCACCTCCCCCTTGGTGCCCGCCGCTCCCGTCTTTACTGCGAAAGAGATGGAAAGGATGGCGATAAGGGCTGCGGCTACGCCCAGGTTGAGGATGAGGTTACGCTTTACCTTGCCCAATCAGATCACCCCCCATCGAATCTGGGATCGCCCGTTCCTCCCTTTTCTCCGCTACCTCTTTCTCCCTAGTTATGCGGAGCAGCGGGGTACCTAAAAGCGCGCCCAGGAAGAGGCCGAAGAGCAGGGAGACCACCACCCCCACCAGGGTGGAGATGACCCGGGAATTCGCCTCGATGGCCTTCTCCATTATCAGGTAGTCGAAGCGAAAGATCGCTCCCAGGAAGGATGCCCAGCCCACCAGGAACATGGGCAGCATCTCGAAAGCCTTGGGCAGGCTCACCAGGGTGCCAGCCAGTATGAAGATGGCTCCCGCGATGGCCATGGAGATCTTGGCGTAGGTGGGCAACACGAGCATGGACACTGCGAAGGTCACCATTCCCAGGAAGACTCCGAGCACTCCACCGAGGACCATCCAGGGGAGCTTCTTTAAATCCGCTCCCGCGGCGATGAAGAAAGCGAAGCTGATCATGGTTACCCAAAACGCCTTGGCGCCCAGGTATTCAAAGAGCCAGATCCACAAAAAAGCCGTGATGCCTAGCGCCAGAGCCAGTAGAAGTTTTCTCCACAAAACTATCACCTCCCGCAAGGTCATAAAGTTTTATAAAGAAAAGGGCGCGCCCGGCGTCAAGCACGCCTCTTGTTTCCTATGCGGATAAGCTATAAGGTCTTGCGATCATCTTCCGCTACCCCAACCTCGTTTGCTTCGCTTGACATTCGCATGGGAACAGCTGAAGGGTATAAGTGCGCGTTATGTAGTCGGATGTTCGTCGATTTTGAGCCACATACCTTAACTGTCCCTCTGGATTTCTATTATACCCTTATTTTTGCCCGAATAGCTTGTTTAAAAGAAATTGTAACAAAAATGTAACATTTACACCGGGCAAAAAATTTTAAGGTCTCTATCTTTTCAACCCAAGAAGCGCCTATAAAGACTTTGCGGCATCGATTTTAGTGAATTCAAAGGGATTTCAGGGAGATGATTCAAAACGATTCCGGGAGGTTTTGGGACCTTACCAGGCTTTTCAGGAGGAAACGAACCTATTTACTTTATAACAAGAATTTCAGCTCTCCCACGATATCTTAGCCAATACCCTCTCTTGTCCCTTGGGAAACGAGCCTATTTACTTTAATCATGAATTTACATGATGAAAGAAAATAGCTAGTCAGTCTCCTTAAGAATGACCGAGGTTTAAACTAGAACCATTTAACCCGTATGAAGAAGGGCGTTTGAGCGCCAATGTGCGGGCATAGTCTCAGGCGCTAGTCTTGGAAGCGAACTAGTGGCTCATCTAAATGGAGAAAAAAAGAAGCGGGGGAGGAAACCCCCGCTTCTTTTTTTCATGTGGTTTAAGCCAGTTTGCGGAAGGCGAAGAGGCCCAGCAACACCAGAGCGATGATGGCGATTATCGAGAGGATGATAGCCACCAGCGAGGCGGTGGTGCTCTCCTGATAAGGATAAGTGGGTTTGGTCTGGAAAGCGAAGCGCACCTCATTGGTGGTGCCCTTGGGATCGGTCACCGGTCCCAATATGCTGTTGAACTCCTCCCCCCTCTGCTTGATGGCTTCCAGCTCAGCGAGGGTGAGGTTAAGTTCCCCCACAGCGGGTCCCAGCGCGCCCACCATCTGGGCGGTCCCCCCGGTGGCTTGGGTGAGCCCGGCGCCCAGCTGGGTGAGACCGTCCCTTATCTGGGCGGTGCCCCAGAGCAGGGTGTTGGCGGTGCTGGCGCTGCCGAAGCCGGCGATGGCCTCGCCCAGCCCTTCGGAGAGCAATTGCAGCCCCTCGTAGAAGCCAGGGTTGCTTTCGCTGTTTGTCCTGAGCAAGCCCTTCATAGTGATGAGCCCGTTGAGTACCTGGTTGCATCCCCAGAGCAGGGTATTGGCCGTATTGACGTCACCGATCCCGGCGATCATGGTCCCCATACCAGCGGATATCTGTTGTAGGCCAGCGATAATTCCAGTGGGAGCCGCGAGCCCTCCATATATCGCCGCTATGCCGTTGAGGGCGGGGACTAAGGCGGCAGCGCTCAATCCGCTCATCTTCCCGTTGAGCAAACCTATGTCTTGGGCGTTCATAGTCCCACCATAGGCGGCGTTGTGATTTACGTATGCATTCATGGTGCAATTGGGGGGAGGGGTGGGGAAGTTGTCCACAGTGAATTCAATATTAACCGCGTTGACCGCTGCGTAGATGCCGCCCGGGTTTCCAGGGTCGAGATTGTTTGCGATGCTTTGTAGTCCCGGGATAATCTGGGTATCCAGGCCGTTCTTCATGCCTATTAAGCCTTCTTTAATTCCCCCCGGGTCCGCGGGCGGGTTGGGGGTATGCGAAAGGCCAGCGCTGATCTGAATCATTCCCCCAATCATCTGGTCGATTCCATCGATGGCGGCGAGCACCCCGGGGATGAACTTGCTGTCGATCATCGACTTGGCGTAGGGCAAGCCCTCCTGCGGATCCACCACTTGTTGCAAGCCCTCATATATCTGGGTGATGCCATAGAGCAGGGTGTCCGGGGTGGTGGCGCTTCCCACGCCCGCGACCGCCTCAAGGAGGCCGGCGTCCAGCTGCTTAATGCCGCCGTAGAGCTGCTCCAGGGCGGGGCCCATCTCCTCGGCGGCGTTCTTCTGGTTGGTCTCCGGGAAGACGAAAGCCACCACCAAAGTGAGGGTGGGCATGGAGAAGTTCCTCACGTCCGCCTCCACCCAGATTTTGAAGTTGTCCTCGGTCGCGGGCGGAAAGAGCGGTATGCTCCATCCAGGCTGGTAACAGTTGGGCTGGACGAAGAGGATGCCGGTGGGGTCGGTCTTGAAGTTGAAGAAGGTCTGGCTATCGAACTTCCAGTCATAGGGTTGAATCACCAGGGGCAGATAGACGTCCACCTCCTCGCTCTTCTCCTGACCGGTGTCGGGGTCCTTGTACTTTACCACTCGCTTTTCCTTGCTGGTGTTCTGCAGCCTGAGCTCCATCTTGAAGTGGCCCGACTTCCCCTTCATCTCCTCCGGCTTCATCTCCTTGCCGTCTAGATAGTAGCGATACTCCACCTTCAGAGGGATCTTCAGCCGCGCCTGCTCCACCTGTTCCTTGCTGAACTTTGTGGTGGCCACGTGGTTGCTGTTTCCCCCGGCGCTTACCCCTTTCCAGACGATGTAATCCCCATCAACCGAGGGTTTGGCGAAACCACTCATTCCCTGGAAGCTGAGTCCGCCGGAGATGTCCTTGTCCTTCCTCACATCCACGGAACCTTCGCCGGAGAGGGATAAGGTCTCGATGACCTGCACCCCCTCGATGGTACCCGCGCTGTTGGTCTCACAGAGAACCAGCTCCTGGTCTTTCACATTCACGCCGGGGCTGGAGCTAGAGGCGGAGCCCAGAGGGACGAAGACCGCCAGGGAGATGAGGGCGGAGAGCAACACCACGACTACCGCGTTTCTCTTCCACCTTTTCACTTAAATCACCCCCTGCTGAGTCTCGCCTGACTCCGCCTTCTCCCTGCCCAGCTTGAGCAGTGGGGTGCCTAGCAGGGCTCCCAGGAGCAGACCGAAGAGCAGGGAGAAGAGCACTCCCAGCAAAGTGTGCAGGACGCGGGGCATGGCCTCCACCGCATTCTCCAAGATGAGATAATCGAAGCGCGCCATGGCTCCCAGGAAGGATGCCCATCCCACCAGAAACATGGGGAGCATCTCGTAGATTTTAGGGACGCTTATAAGCGCCCCGATGAGTATGAAGATGGCTCCCGCGATGGCGCTGGAGATGGTGGCGAACATGGGAAAGATCTGCATGGAGATGGCGTAGGTGATGAATCCCAGCAGCAGTCCCACCACAGCCCCCAGGGTCATCCAGGGCAGCTTGAATCCTTCCGCGCCGGAGGCTATGTATATGGCGAAGCTTACCAGCGCTACCCAGTAAGCCGCGGCGCCCAGGTACCTAAATAGCCAGATCCAGAAGAAAGCCACCACAGCCAGAGCCACGGCTAATATTATTTTTGATACCGTCTTACTCAAATAATCACCTCCCCCAAGGTTTAATCACATGGTTCGGTTCTATTGAATCTATCTACGGCGATAAGCATCACCTCCCTTGCGTCGCGAACGGTTGTCGCACCTGCAAACTTGACTCTTTGAAAGCAGACATGGATACTTCCTTACTCAAACCTATTATTTCCACAAAAGATGGTCTTAAACCTTCCATCATCTTCTAATTATCATGTGGAGATCGTTGATTTTATCGCCGCTTTTTACCGCTAAGATGGGAAAATCCCGTGATGGTAGCAGGAGAATTGTCGATTGTTGCGGCATATCATTGTTTAACGTTCCATCACCCCCTTTATCCGGAGGTCTCATCAATCCAAGCACGCCACTACTCTTATCGGCTGAACTCCCCCATTTTTAAAGCGGAATTATCGCATATAAAAAAATTCCCTATTTTTCTTTTCTGGAGGTGGGAATGGGTTTTTCGCCATGTATGTCTATAAACTTAAAAGTTTTCTAGATTTAAACGGCCTTCACCCCGATTTGCAGGTTTTATTGAGGAAATGAGGAGAAAAAAGTGCGCAAAAGGACGCTCGAGAACTTGATACGCCTTGGGAACAGGAACAAAGGATGAAAAACGGATGGAAGCTGAAGAAAAAGAGGCCAATGGGAATAAAAACGTTTGTAGTATGCGCTGAAAAGTTGGCGCAAGAGGACAGAAATTAGATTAGAAAAAGCAAAGGAATAAGAACGGTTGTCGTACCCGCTGAAAGGTAGACGCAAATCTTCTGCCCTCTTAAGAATTCGATGTAAAAAACAGAAATAGGCGAAAAGTGGATCGCGATGGATACGAACGCCCCATCTGAAATCCGGTATAAGCCGGTATAAAGTTAAAGCTAAGGAACGCTAGATTACGAGAATATAAACTTAAACTATACGTTTATACTTTTCTACCTATTTATCTAAATGGCGTGAATATACTATGCTCCGGCTCGCTTCACAATGATCGCCTCTTTTTAAGTAATTAATTAAATGGCGTGAATATACTATGCTCCGGCTCGCTTCACAATGATCGCCTCCTCCTTCTAAGTAATTAATTAAATAAATGGCGTGAATATCCTATACTCCGGCTCGCTTCACAATGATCGCCTCCTCCTCCTTTTAAGTAATTGATGAAATAAAATGAGAGTGAATATCCTATGCTCCGGCTCGCTTCACATTGATCACCTCCTCCTCCTTTTAAGTAATTGATGAAATAAAATGAGAGTGAATATCCTATGCTCCGGCTCGCTTCACAATGATCGCCTCCTCCTTCTCCTTTAATTTTTATGGGTTCCCACTATTAGCAAAATGGCCATGAGGTTAGCCACGATTCATCTATGGAGTCGAGAATGGATTATGTACAGGTTATATAGGATAGGTAAAAGTTGCGTCCAAACGATTCATCACCCACAACCAACGTTTAGCCATCTTACCTCGCCATCGCCCTTTTTATCTCGCTGAAATCCCGTTCTTCGATCCACATCAAGAGGGGATAGCGATGTGATGGAAATATTTTGCTCAACTATCGATGGGAATCTATCGATGGTAATAATTTATTCGTTAGCCATACAAACAAAGTGAATTTTTTTCGTGTAACGAAACCCTATGTCGGTTTCTTCTCACCTGGGCGCTTCCGTGGTAAAATCTTGCTGTTGGAATCCTATGAGGAAAGGACGCAGTTGAAGTCGAAGCATAGACCCACCGGCAGGCTACAATAATCCATGGTCAATTAGTTCTCTCTGCGAGCGTGTCCATGATATCAAGGGCATTGAGCGAGAAGTTGATGGGACTGTCCGGAAACGTTGTGGACATTATTTTGAATGGGACAACCAATCAGACGACCGGGTTTTGCACGCGACCGGGAGCTTAAAAACCGAGAATTACGTAAATCCCACTATAGAAGAGAAGGAGGGGAAGATATGGCCAGAACTTTGAACGAGGTATATCTAGTGGACGCGGTGCGCACCGCCTTTGGCAGGGCGGGGCAGAAGGGCGTCTTCTGGAGCACCCGTGCCGACGACATGGTGGTCAAAGTTATCCGCGCCCTGCTGGAGCGCAATCCCCAGTTGCCACCCGAGCGCGTGGATGACAATGTATGGGCCGCCACCACTCAGATGGGGGACCAGGGCTTGACCATGGGCCGCACCACGGTGATGCTCGCGGGCTTGCCCGCCGAGGTGCCCGGGGTCTCTATCGATCGCATGTGCGCCGGGGGCATGACCGCCGCCTGTTTCGCCGCGTCGGAGATAGCGGTGGGCGCGGCGGATATCTGCATCGCTGGTGGGGTGGAGCATATGGGTCATCATCCCATGGGTCAGGGCGCCGACCCCAATCCCCGCTTTATGGCGGAAAAATTAGTGGACCCCAGCGCGCTGAATATGGGAGCGACCGCGGAGAACCTCCACGACATGTTCCCGGAGATCACCAAGGAAGAGGCGGATCAGTACGCCATGTACTGCCAACAGAAAGCGAAGAAAGCTTGGGATGAGGGGAAGATTCAGAAGATGATCGTCCCCATGACCGTATGGACGGAGAACGGCTGGAGGGTGGCGGACCGGGACGAACAGCCGCGTCCGGAGACCACCATGGAAGGCTTGAGGGACCTGCGCACTCCTTTCCGGGTGCAGGGAAGGGTCACCGCGGGAAACTCCTCAGGGCTAAATGACGGAGCTGCAGGGGTGCTTTTGGCTTCCGCCCAAGCCTGCGAGGAGCTGGGTTTGAAGCCCAAGATGCGGCTGGTGAACTACGCTTTCGCCGGGGTGAGGCCGGAGGTCATGGGCTTAGGACCTATCCCCGCCACCAAGAAGGTTCTGGAAAGAGCCAAGATGAAATTCGACGACTTGGACTTCGTGGAGCTGAACGAAGCCTTCGCGGTGCAGGCCATCGCCTTCATGAACGAATTCGGAATGAAAAAGATGGACGACCCACGGCTCAACCCCTACGGAGGAGCTATAGCCTTCGGGCATCCCCTGGCCTCTTCCGGCTGCCGTCTGATGGCCCATCTCGCTCTGCTCTTCGAGGAAAACCCCGGAGCGAAATACGGCCTCACCACCATGTGCGTGGGCTTAGGACAGGGGGGAGCGGTTATCTGGGAAAACGCCACGGGTTAAATAGGTTATATTATTACATATTGTAAATTTTTTCCCGAGATATACCGAAGAGGAAAGGAGAAGGAGATGCCGGAAGAACTAGTGACTCAGTTCAAGGATAATTACGTGGAGACGGAGGCGGGAAAGATCGCCATCGTCACCATGGACAACGGGGAGGACTACCGCAAGCCCAACACCTTCGGGTTAGGGGGCATTGCTTCCCTCAACGCCTGTCTGGACCGCATCGCCGAGACCCAGGACGTAAAAGCCATGATTCTCACAGGAAAGCCCTTCATCTTTGCGGTAGGGGCTGACCTCAATCAGGTGCCCGAGATAAAGACCAAGGAGGAAGCGATAAGCGTGGCGCGGGCGGGGCACGCTGCCTTCAAGCGCATCATGGACCTGCCCTATCCCACGGTTGCCGCCATCAACGGGGCGGTGATGGGCGGGGGGCTGGAGATCGCCCTGGCCTGCGATTACCGTACCATCTCCACTGGGGTTACCGCGGTGGCGTTTCCCGAGTGTTTCATCGGGCTGATACCTGGCTGGGGAGGGACCACCTTGCTTCCCAAGCTAATCGGTCCGGAGAAAGCGCTGCAAATCATCATCACCAACGCTCTCAACAACAATAGGATGATCAGCGGCAGGGAAGCCTACGAGATGGGAATCGCCGACCGCCTCTACGAGCCGGTGGAGTTCCTGGACGATACCATCAAGTTCACCGTGGGTGTGCTTAATGGAACCGAGAAAGTGGAGAGGCCTCAGCCCGATTTCTCCAATGTGGACGCCCTCTGCGACGCGGCCCAGGCGGCGGTGGAGGCCAAGGTACATGGAATGGCGCCAGCTCCCTATCGAGCCATTGAGATCATCCGCAAAGCCGGGGAAATCTCCGTGGACGAGGGCTTCGCCTTGGAAGACGAGGCTCTGGGCGACCTAATCATCTCGGATCAGTGCCGCGCTTCGGTCTATTCCTTCGATCTGGTGCAGCGCCGAGCCAAGCGTCCGGTGGGGGTCCCTGAGGGCGCGCCTCTGGCGGTGAACAAGGTGGGGGTGCTGGGAGCTGGATTGATGGGAAGCCAGCTGGCCACGCTCTTCCTGCGCCGTATGACCGTTCCCATAGTGATAAAGGACATCAAACAGGAGTTCGTGGACAAGGGGCTCAACTATATCCAAACCGAGATGACCAAACAGGCGGAGAAGGGGCGCATCGAAAAGACCAGGCTTCCCTGGATGCTCAGTTTGGTCAAAGGCACCTTGGACTATCAAGACCTAGCCGACTGTGACTTCATAATCGAGGCGGTGTTGGAGGACATGTCCTTGAAGAAGAAAGTCTTCGCCGAGCTGGAGGAGTACGTGAGTGAGACGGCCATCCTCGCCACCAACACCTCCTCCCTTTCCATCACCCAGATGGCCTCGGACCTTAAGCGTCCCCAGCGGGTGGTGGGCTTCCACTTCTTCAACCCGGTGGCGGTGCTTCCCCTGTTGGAGATCATCAGAGGGGAGAAGACCGACGACCAGACCCTGGTAACCGCCTTCGACGTGGCGCGCAAGATCGGAAAGAGGGCGGTGCTGGTCAAGGACGCCCCCGCTTTCGTGGTAAACCGCCTGCTAATCCGCATGATGGTGGTGCAGTGGGATCTGGTGGACGAGGGCAATACCTTCAAGGAAGTGGACGAGGCTCTTGCTAAATTGGGAGCCCCCATGCCCCCCTTCGTGCTGCTGGCGCTGGTTGGTCCGGCCATTGGCATGCACGCCTGCGAGACCCTGGTGGAAGCCTTCCCCGATCGCTACCATATAAGCGAGAACCTGCGCAAGCTGGTGGAGATGGGCAAAGGGAGCGTCTATGGTCCCGACGGCAACGTGGATGAGGAGTACGCCAAGGTGCTCAAGGTGGCGGATCCGCCCAAGAAGAGCACTCCCCAGGAGATGATCGACCGCACCTGCGAGGCGGTAACCGACGAGATCGCCAGAATGCTGGAGGAGGGAGTGGTGGCGGGACCCGAGGAGATCGACCTCTGCATGATTCTGGGGGCGGGATACCCCTTCTGGAATGGGGGTATAACCAAAGCCCTAGATTACCTGGGATATTCGGAAAAAGTGCTGGGAAGGAAGTTCCACCCCGAAAAGTAAGATAAGCGAATCCTCCAGGGAGGCGCGGGCTCCGCGCCTCCCATTTTATTTGCGCTGCCCCGCCGTGAGGTCCGATGGCGGGATAGCGTCATTCATCCCTATGAAGTCAAAATTCAATAATAATTACATTATGTAGATATTGTATGGAACGCCGTCACGACTTTTCCCCTTAGGTCGGTTTTTTTGAGTATGAGAGCCCGTCTTCCGCCGCGGTTTCATGGGCGGAGAAGTTTTTTCAAATTCAAGAAAGGAGGAAAGAGCGCGCCATGAAGGGTGGAAAGTGCTTGTGGCGAGCGTATCACGTTTTAAGAATACTTATCACAGACCCCAAAAGGGGCGCTAGGCTATTAAGCTTCTACGAACCGACTAGAGTCGTCAACAGCGGGCATTCCCGCGTTAATCTTTATGGCGCTGGAACTTCAAGTTAGCCCAACCGCCTAGAGAGGGTATTGGGCTTCCGCCCGGGGAAGCATCATCTGCAGGTGGGGAATGTAGAGGGTCATGAGAGGGCGTTTGGAAAGCCCTGTCTTTTTCAGGGTTTCGGCAAGAGCGTGGTTTCCCAAGCTCACGCTGGAGGCTCCCGGCCAGAAGCTACGGCTCAGCCCTCCCGCCAGGCCCCTCACGGGAGTCCAGAGAATTTTTTCGTCTTTTAACGTGAAGGTGTTGAAGTCAAGGTAGGTTTTTACCTTAGCCCTGGATTTTATCACTCTGATCGTTGCTATCTCGCGGCCCCTCTCCGCCAGACGGCAGGTCACCCCAGTTGGGTCCTCGGAGAAGTCGATCTCCGCCAGCATTTTGGGGTATCCCCATATCTCCCTGCCGGCTTCCAGTGCCACCTGAGTGGTAACCGGCAGTTTCCAGACGAAAAACTGAAAGGAGAGAGAAGCGGCCATACGCAGAGCGGGCATGAGGTAGGCGCGATAGGACTGTTGATGGGTGGAGGGTATGGCGATCCAGAATTCCCGGTGGTGACCAATGCTGGCTTGGTGATGGGAGAAGGCGATGAAGCAGAGCGCTGACTTGCCGGGCCAGAGCTCCACCGGATTGAGCCTGGGGGTAGGGATCAACTCCTTTAACCCCACAGTGGGGGCGGTGAAGAAGGAAGCGATGGAAAAAGTATCCTGGTAGAGGATGGGCAGTTCCACCGGCCCGCTGGCGGTTTGAATCGTCTCTCTTTCCATATCTCCGAGATTACCTTTATCCAAATCGACCCCCTTGGCCAAATGACAGGTACCTTAATGTGAGCTCAATGCGGTATGGTATTTCCACTAGATCGCCCTGACATAAACCATCTCCTTTTCTGTGCCCAACTATGCCCGAAGGGTTGGCTTCCTCCAAATTGACCCCTCGATTATCATATAATTTTAACATAATTAGCAGGCGCCTTTATCATTCAACGCGAGTCCGCGGAGCCATCCATCGTCACCGGAAACGCGCACGGCCCCATTGAGCGCGCATTTCTCCCAATTAATTATTACCTTTTGTAAAAATCTTCTCCAAAGTTCCTTACCAATTCCAGAAAGAATAGCCAGTTTTCCAAAGGGACGTCCGGTGGCACCGCGTGGTCGATGGCGGGTATATAGCCACCTCTCTTGAGCAGGGGCGGCATCACCCGCATCACCTCCTCCTCTATGCCCTTCCGGTCCCTCGCCAGAACGCGTTTATCCATGCCGCCCCATATGGCGAACTCCCGGGGCCATCTCTCGCCGATTTTCACCACGTCCATCTCCGCCTGCACCTCGAAGGGCCAAATGAGATTGACCCCCGCCTCCAGAAAAAGGGGGATGAGCAGTTCCATCTTGCCGTCGGTGTCCACGGCCACGATGGGAATGTCTAGCTCTTTCCTGAGGAACCCCACCAGCTCCCTGTAGTAAGGGGACATGAACTCCTGGAAGGCTCGGGGGCCGATCATGGGGCCGTTGCGGTAGCACATATCCTCCCAGAGGGTTACCATGTCGGGAGGCCTTATCTCGTGGATAGCGCCTAATATCCCTTTCCACATCCCCACCCAGTGCCGGGAGATGAGGTGAAGCAGCTGGGGTCTCCGCCGGTAAGCCAGCATCAGTTCTTGAAAACCTAAGAGATGACGGTGGGTGCCGAAGAGGCCGGTTATATACACGCACAATGGCCAGGGTTGCTCATTGGCCAATTGAATAAAGGGTTTCCAGGATTCCAACCTGCCCGGGGTGGAAGGATCGAGGCGATGTTTTATCTCCTCCCAGCTTTCCTCGTCCTTCACCGGGGCTTCTATGATTTGGGGGATGGTGCTGGATCCATCGGCGGGCACCCGGACGAGGGAACCGGTGATATCCCGTTTGGTGATATAGCGCTCGTCCTGTTGGATGATCTCCTCCTCGAAAAGGGGATATAACCCAGGATGTTGGTCCGCTCCGAGCAGCAGAGGCACCTGAAGGTCGCAGCCAAAATGGATAAAAGCGCTAAGTTCGTTGTCCACCTCGGCGGGAAGGCCCTCTCCTCGCCAGCGTTCCAGGGTCTCACGCCAGAAACCGAGGGTCTCCAAGCGGAAGGGTCGGTCCAGGGATTCGAAGCGAACCGTCGCCAGTAAGCGTTCCCTAAAGGTCATTCCCATCTTCCCAACCCTATCCGCGTTTATTTCATACCCTTGTGAGTCCTAATGGATTAACAAAATGTGAAATATTTTACTTATTAGTCTCCTTCTTGGTCATATATTATAGTCCCTTTAAATATTTATAGCACGATGATTTTCATTGCGGCTTTGTATTGGCCACAATTCTCCCATGTATCCTCGCTTAATACTATTTAACACAATATAAATATATTGTTTGTTTTGGGACATTGTCATGGACATGAGTTGTCCTTGATTCCATGGCAGCGAGAAAATTTACATAATGAAGGAATATTTATGAAATTACGCGTATTATTCCATCTCCCTGGATAACCCAGGTTTTCGTTTCTCTTTTTACATAATGAAAAAATAATAATTTGGTTTCGCATATTTAGCAATAAATTTGGTAAAACAACGCTTTTATCTCTTCATGCCGCGGGAGACGTTTCACTCGGTGACCCGTGAGAGTTAAAGAAAGGCAGCCCCGGCGCGGTCGGCTCAGGGACGATACCCTTACTCTTGCTCCACCAGCCTTGACCATGTTCTCGTCTATTGTGAGTATCTCGATGGGATTGACGGTGGCGTCGTTTTAAGGGCGCCTGGCTATGCCCCCTCGATGACCGGCGCTCCGAGTTCGCGTGTGTTCAGCGGAAAGTGATTTATGGGGAACTCGCTCTATACCACTTAAAGAAAAACAACGATGCGCGGGCTCACTGGCCGCTCCGGGGAATCGGCGTGAAGCCGAAATGAATTGCCTAAGCCATCCAACTCGCTAATTTTGCCGGGGGAAGTTCCTTCAACCCGTATTGAGACGATATCCGCCGCACATTCTCTTTTTCCTCGCTTTTCGGCGCAGAGAGGGATTTGGCAAGCCATAGAATTCCTTAAATGACGAAATTCTATATCTGCAGATTATCGTCTCGGTTCACGCCGGAAATAAGGTAGTGGCATTTGTGAATGACTGAGGGAATCGCCTCGACTATTTTCGAAAAAATTCATTTTCCGGAAAAGAAGAGAGTGACGTGCTTATATGATGCGCTTTTAGATAGAGGGCATTTCAGATAAGGGTTTTATGGGAGGAGAATGATTTCCGCGTCTATAGAGAACTCTAATCTTGCGGCGCCCAGCCCCTTTCGATTGAGGGAATGAAGATGAGAATGGCTCCCTATTATTTCTGGTTAGGGAGGGGAATAGATACCTAGTTTTGTCAATTACGAGACATTCGATTAAGGTCCATGAACGGGCATACGGGATTCGCTCTTATGGAAACTATTTTCTTGAATAAAGAGGAAATTGGCGCCAAGAAAGGTTCGGGGCGGGACAGAAGTTGACAGTCTGTTACGACTGCCTTATAATTCACCCAGTCGAGACACGCTCTCCGAGCCCTTGGGCCTAAAGCTCAGCGCCATGGTCGAGGGCCGAAAGGGTGCGGCGGGAAACGGCCGCGCCTCCCGTGCTTGGAAAGGAGAGGCCATAAGTTCGCCGGTTGGCTACCCGTCCTCTCCTGGGCGGGTTTTTTATCGAGTTTACCGATGAAGATAATCTCCATATCGGGAGCCAGCAAGGACGTGGGCAAGAGCTCGCTGGCGGCGTACATTATCCGACGCTGCCGGAAATGCGCCGCGGTCAAGTTTTCCCTGCATCAGTCGGTCCCGGAAGGCGATCCTATCTTGGAGCAGCGCCTGGGCGATGAGGAGGAGGAGCGGGACACCGTGTTGATGAAGAAGGCGGGAGCCCATCCGGTCTACTGGGTGAGAGCCACCTCGGAATCGCTCGCGGGATTGGTACGCGCGGTAGTGGATAGGATAGAAAGCCCTCTGGCGGTAATGGAGGGAAATAGTTTTTTACGATATATAAAACCAGACTATTCCGTTTTCGTCATGGGGCCCACCTTCGATGATTTCAAGGAATCGGCGTGGTCCGCCCTGGCGGCGGCGGATACCATCCTGGTCAATGGGGCGGAGGGAACGTCAGGCAAGACCGCGCTTTCCCTGGAGCGAAGGTGTAAGGAACTTAACAGGAGGGCAAAAATTATCTTTGTCTCGGAGACTGGCAGGGAGGAAGCTTACTCGATTATTTTAAGCAGGATCATCGGCAGAATGGGAGGTGAATATTTCGTGGAGGATCTGGATCCCAAGGTGGTGGAGGAACTGAAAAAGCGCTCGCAAGAGGGGCGTATCCCCTGCGCCGTAGCCCTCAAGCTGGCGGAGGAACTGGGAGTGCCCACCCAGGAGGTGGGCAGGGCGGCAAATCAGCTGAAGATCAAGATAACCAACTGTTCCCTGGGCTGTTTCTGATAATCGGGGAAGAGGTGGTTGGCGAAACGGGGCGCGTGTGTGGGCGACAGGCGCGGTCGGTGAGTTCTGTGACGAGGGGCATCAAGTGAGAGGATGAGAGGTTTGTCTAGAAACTGGAAAGTCAGGGTTATTCGTTATCTCTGGTCGGGCGCTTTAGTCCTGACCGTGTTGGCAATGGCGCTGCCTGTGGGAGGGTGCGGCGAGAAAAGAACTAAAATCATCTTTGCCGCGGAGACGTCCCTTATGGAGACGGGGCTGCTGGAAAGATGGATACCGATGTTTGAGAAAAATCATCCCTATTCAGTTGAGGTGGTGGCGATGGGGAGCGGAGAGGCTCTCAACCTGGCTAGGGACGGCGATTGCGACCTGGCGCTCACCAATATTTA
>JACVIX010000050.1 GCA_015711725.1 Candidatus Geothermincola primus
ATCGCTTGATACCTTCTCCTGCGCTCCGCGTGAAAGAGCTGCGCGTTTCTGATAGCCACTCCCGACTGAAGGGCGAAGGTGGCCAATACCGCTAGATCGATGGGCTCGTAGGTACGAGGGCTTTCATCATAAAGCTCAATGCTCCCTAATAGATCCTCGCCTATAAATATAGGGCAAGAAAGCAGGGATCGTATCCTCCTTTCCCCGGGAAGTGCCGGCAAATAGATACCCCTAAGTTGTTCATCTATCGCCACCATGGGCTTCTTTTCCTCCAGCGCTCTTTTCAGCAACGAGCGCTCGAGATCCATCAGGTAACCCCTGGACCAAGGTCGGAAAAGACCGGTGGAGGCCTCCATCCTCATTTCCCCGGTTTCCCTGTTAAAAAGAAAGATGGCTCCCATCTTCACTTCCATGAGTGTGGTGGAGACATCCAGGATCTGCTGGAGCAGACGGTCCATATCGATAGTGGAGGAGATGGTCTTGCCCACGTCCACCAGGCTAGCCATCTCCCTTATCTGGCGAGCGATCATCTTGTCCCTATCCTTGATGTAGGCCTCGCTTAAATAGGAGATAAGATGGGACTCCAGATCGCCCTTGATCCGGAAAAGCTTTATCCAGTCCTCCTTAGCGTAGTCGCCTTCCCAGAAATCCTTTACCACCTCGTCCCAGATAACCGCGTCACCTATATAGAAACTCCTGACCAGGTCGGAGAAGGGAATGCTCTGGACAAAGCGCGCCTCGCTCACTCCTCTTACAAAAGACAGGGTGTCACCAGGGTTCTCCTCTTCCCCTTCCACAAATCTGGCTATGAGAATAACTAGAGTCTCCAGGCTCTCCCATAACTCTTTCTTAGCCTCGGATATCAGACCGGAGAAGGAGGGAAAAGATTTTTCTAAGGAGGTTATTATCTTGCCAACGATGGCGTCTCTGTTCGCGTATATCTCTTCCGCGATCTTCTTTAACATATGGTAATACCCGTTTTCCCCGGCGGACAGCAAAATTATACACAATATCGATGTTTTTCAGACTCGGTAGACTTGCGTGAACGCCTTTCCTCTATGATTAGTATAAATTTCGTCACTTTTAGTGTCAAAAGGGGGCATTCCATCGAATGGTCGGCAGATCTTTTGGGCTAAACCGAGCAACGGAATCCACCCGTGGGGCAGGGAATCAGAAACCTCGTGCCGAAAGCGAAGAGTTTTTCGTAAGTGAAGACGAACTTGTTAAATAACTTAATGTAAATATTTCATTCTGTAATTAATCTACACTTTCGCTATCCTAATAAAAATTCGACTCCGGGATGTTTTCAATGTAGGGGGCGAGCTATTCTTGCATGCTCTTGATCTTCATGAGCTGGGTGCGGTAAGAGCGTTCCATTTCATCCAGCTTCATGGTGATATAAACCACGGTCTCCTGCAACGCCGGTATGAGTATATGCTCCAGCGCGTTGACCCTGCGTCGGGTCCTCTCGATCTCCATGGCCATGAGGCTGACGTTGTTCTCCACCTCGGCTAGGCGAACGAGCATGGGGATTAGGGCCTGATAGTTCTCCAGAGCGACATCGAAGGAGAGGGGAGTGGTGGAGAGGCTGTAACAGTGGTAAGCTCCTTCTAGGTGAACCTGGAAATGGGGTACTCGGACTCCCATGATGTTCAGGTATTCCATATCCAACTCCAGGACGGCAAGGGGCTTGGAGAGAGCTTCCTCCATCTCCTCGGTGATCATCTCGGAACGAGCGATGGCGAAAATCACATATGCTTCCGCCAGCCGGTTCTCCACCTCCACGCGCAAGGAACGAGCCTCCCTAACCATATCCAGAAATTTTTTCATAAGCTCGTCTAGCTTATCCTTGAGCAGTTTATGTCCTCTCTGAGCGATGGCCAGCCGCTTGCGCAACTTGAGCAGCTCCATACGATTGGGGTTAACCTGGATGCGCGCCAATCAGTCAGCCTCCCCTCTCTGCATATACTTCTTAATCTGCTCCTCTTTGACCCGCTTCAACTCCGCACGTGGCAGCAAACCCAGCAATTCCCACCCTATAGTGAGGGTTTCCTCAATGGGACGATCCTCGTACTCGCCCTGGCGAATGAATCGATCCTCGAACTGATCACTGAATCGCACGTAAAGTTTATCCACTTCCGAGAGGGCCGCCTCCCCCAATATCACCGAGAGTTCCCTGGCTTCTTTGCCCCGAGCGTAAGCGGAGAAGAGTTGATTGGATAGGGGTGAGTGATCCTCCCTAGTCTTACCCTCACCTATGCCCTTCTCCTTCAGGCGGGAGAGGGAGGGCAGAACGTCCACGGGCGGATATATGCCGCGGCGGTTGAGGTCTCGGGATAAAATGATCTGGCCCTCGGTGATATAGCCGGTAAGATCGGGAATGGGATGGGTCTTGTCATCGTCGGGCATGGTTAGCACGGGAATTTGGGTGATGGAACCTTTGGCTTCCTTGATCCTTCCCGCCCGCTCATAGATGGTCGCCAAGTCGGTATAGAGGTAGCCGGGGTACCCTCGGCGCCCGGGCACTTCCTTGCGAGCGGCGGATATTTCCCTCAAAGCCTCGCAGTAATAGGTCATGTCGATGAGAATCACCAACACGTGCATATCCAGCTCGAAAGCTAGATATTCAGCTGCGGTGAGGGCCATTCGGGGCGTGGCGATACGCTCGATAGCCGGATCGTCTGCAAGGTTGATAAAGAGTACCGCCCGCTCTATGGCGGCGGTGGAGCGGAACTCCTGGATAAAGAAGTCCGCCTCCTCGAAAGTTATGCCCATGGCGGCGAAGATCACCGCGAACTCCTCCTCACTGCCCAGAACCCCGGACTGCCGAGCAATCTGGGCAGCTAAACGGGAATGGGGCAGGCCTGAACCGGAAAAGATGGGTAACTTCTGGCCCCGAACCAGGGGATTCAATCCGTCTATAGCGGAAATCCCAGTCTGGATAAAATCGGTGGGGTAATCCCGGGCATAGGGATTGATGGGATTTCCGTTAATATCCAGCCTCTTATCCGGGATGATACGAGGTCCCTTATCCATAGGCCTTCCCAAGCCGTCGAACACTCTGCCCAGTATATCCCTGGAGACGGGAAGCTCCAGGCTTTTCCCGGTGAAGCGAACCCTGGTCTGGGAGACGTTCAGCCCGCTAGTGGCCTCGAAGGATTGCAGGAGCACCAAATTCTCCTCCACCTCTAGCACATTGCCCAGACCCACAGAACCGTCGGGGAACTCCACTTCCACTAATTCATTGTATCTGGCGCCCTCCACCCCCTCTACCAGGATGAGGGGACCCACAATCTCCTTGACGGTAAGATACTCTTTCAGCATATCTCAAGCTCCTCCTCCAACCAACCTGTCACGCAAACCTCACGTACCCCGGTTCTCACTTGGAACCTCCGCCCGCACGGGAACGATCTCCTCCCTTATCCTCTTCTCCAAATCATCGAAACGATGGAGCTGGTCTTCTGGAATGAATTTCGCCCTGGCGATATCCTCCCTTATTGGAGCGGCGATAAGTTCTTGGATATCCTTTCCCTTCTCCAGCTCGTCTTGAGCCCAGCGATGGAAGGAGATAATCAGGCGCAGCAGGAGAAATTGTTTACGCAGAGAGGTGAAGGCGTCCGCATCATCGAAGGCGTTCTGCTGGAGGAAATCCTCACGAATGGATTTGGCGCTCTCCATAATCAGTCGCTCCTGGGGAGATAGTGCTTCCACCCCCACCAGACGGGCGATCTCCAGCAGTTCAGCCTCCCGCTGCAGGATAGCCATGGCCTCTTTTCTCAAATCGGGGAAAACCGGGTCCACCTCATCCCTCCAGTAATCCTCGGTCTTGTCCAAATAGAGACTATAACTATTTAGCCAGTTAATGGCGGGAAAATGACGGGCGAAGGCTAGACGATCCTCCAAGCCCCAAAACACCTTGACCACTCTCAAAGTCGCCTGGGTGACCGGCTCGGAGAGGTCCCCCCCAGGAGGCGACACGGATCCGATCACGCTCACCGAGCCTTCGCGGTTATCCGATCCCAGACATATCACCTTTCCCGACCTCTCATAAAAGGCGGCCAAACGCGTTCCCAGATAGGCGGGGTAGCCCTCTTCCCCAGGCATCTCCTCCAGGCGCCCGGAAATCTCCCGCAATGCCTCCGCCCATCGGGAGGTGGAATCGGCCTGAAGGGTCACGTTGTAGCCCATATCCCGGTAATATTCCGCAAGGGTGATCCCGGTATAGACCGAGGCCTCCCGCGCCGCCACCGGCATATTGGAGGTGTTGGCCACAAGGATAGTGCGCTTTAATAGGGGTTCGCCGCTGTAGGGGTCGGTGAGCTCCGGAAATTCCAGGAGGACGTCGGTCATCTCGTTTCCCCGCTCGCCACAGCCAACGAACACTACCACTTGGGAATCAGCCCATTTGGCGATGGCGTGTTGGAGCACGGTCTTCCCCGATCCAAAGGGACCAGGCACGCAGGCCGTACCTCCTTTAGCGATGGGGAAGAAGGTGTCCACGATTCTCTGCCCAGTCACTAGGGGCTGATGTGGAGCCCACTTTTCTATATAGGGGCGAGCTTTGCGCACCGGCCATCTCTGCAGCATGGTCACGGGCCGCTCTCCGGATGATGTGGATATCACTGCCACCTCTTCCTCAACGGTGAACTCTCCTTCCTGGATTTGCAGCACGGTACCCTCCATCCCGGGTGGCACCATCACCCGGTGGGTGATCACGGTGGTCTCCTCCACCTCTCCCAGGATATCGCCAGCCACCACCCTATCTCCCTTCTTCACTTTGGGGACAAAGTGCCATCTGCGAGCGCGGTCTAGCCCCGGTTCTTCCACCCCGCGGGTTACGTAATTTCCGTACTTGTCCCGGATGACATCCAGGGGCCGTTGCACCCCGTCATAGATAGAGGAGAGCAGTCCCGGGCCAAGCTCAACGCTCAAAGGTTGTCCGGTGTCGATCACCTGATCTCCCGGCCCAAGACCGGAGGTCTCCTCATATACCTGGATGGAGGCGAAGTCTCCCCGCAGCTCGATGATCTCCCCCATAAGAAGGTTCTCTCCCACCTTGACTAGATCGTACATTTTGGGGTTGGCGAGACCACGAGCTACCACCAGAGGACCCGAAACTTTTACGATGCGTCCTTCACTCATCACCCTCTCCTCTTTTTATATTACGTAAATTAACATTTTAAAAATTTATTCTCCGCTGCCGATGTCGGCTCCCACGGCTTTCTCCACTCTTCTCTTCAGACCTTCCATCCCCAAGCCCTGGGAGCCGGTCACCGCTGGGATGACCAGCACGATGGGTATACCGCCTTGGGGAGGAAACCCCGGAACCTTTTCCCGCAATACTTTGTAGACAGGCTCCGTTATCATCACCACCGCGTATCTTTCAAGTGGCAGAGATTTCCAAATCTCCGGACCCTCCTCGGGAACCGAGGCTGGAAAAGGTTCTACCCCCACCGCCTTGAATCCCATGGAGGAGGTTTTTCCCCCGATCATGGCCACCTTCAATTTCTCCATGATTCAACCTTTATCTTCCTCACTAAAAACTTTCTTTCATAAACCGTTTCACACCGGCTTCGCCAAACCTAGTTCTCTTCCTTTTTCTCCCCCTCACCTACTCGACATATAGCTTTCTCACCATCTTCTCGATATCGGCAGGAGAGAGGTTGTGCAGCTTTCCCATGAGTATTATGCGCACCACGGTCACCTCCACCTCCCTTGCCTTCACGTATCCGAAGATGGGTTCCATTCCTACCGATATACGCCTCGCCCTTCTGGTCAGCTCCATGAGATAGTCATCCACCCTGCGGTCAAAATCCGTCAACCTAACGATCTCATCGGCGCCCTCCATGAAACTCATCAATGTGGAGGGATAACGAGCCTTCCCCAATGCCTTGATCATCTCGTCATAGGGTTTTTCATACAGCTCCAGGAGGTCATCTTTCCCCAGCTTTCCCCCTTCCACAAGAACCAGTTGCATGAACTCCCTTCCTTTTCCCAGTTTACGCCCACGCACGATGGTTTTAAGGTTGGCGAAATCGATAGCGGTTCGAGCGTACTCTTTGAGAAAAGCGTTTTTCTCCCCTTCCGCTAGTTGGAGGCGATAGCTGAAGAAATGCTTGTCCATCACCATATCCGTCTCTTGGGGGGAGAGTTGCGCTTCTTTTATCTCCTCCAACGCCGCACGGTATGCCGGGGGCAGTAGCTTGGGTTCATCTATACCCTCACGGAGTTCCTCCACTTCCAGACGACCTAAACCAGGTAGGAGGCCCTCCTCTTTGCCATCCATACGCGATTTCAGAATCACCTTAAGGTTATGGAAATCATAGCGGCTGAGAAAGAAGTCCACCAGGCAAGAGTCTTCGGGAAGCATCTCCTCCAACAAAGAATAGACATCCCGAAGATAACGGATGAGTCCCACATCCACTTCCCCGGCTACCCGCGCCCCCATGAGATAATCTCCTAACTCAACCTCGTCGAGGATGTGTAAAGCCTCACTATAATCGGCCTCGATAAGCCGGTTGAGGCGATGGGGGGTGAGCAGCCTGGATTCCAGCACTTTGATTCTTCCCACGGCATAGCCGTAGCGCACCGGCTCGCTGTAGGACTTAAGGGATCGGAGGCTAGGCCGACGATAGCCGGGAGCGGTCTTTTTCATTCCCTTCTCCAGCTTAGGGGGAGAATAACCTCTATCCAGCATCCGGCTTCCTCTGCCCCTCAAATTCCTAGTCATCTTCTTCAATCACTCCCCTCCCCGAAGAGGATCTTCAACACCTCCTCCTCATTTCTCTCTCCCGCCTCCCGCAACAGCGACTCCACCGAAAGCCTGGTATAGACATTTCCCTCTCGCAATATCACGCCTCTTTTGAAAGGCGCTTCGTCGGTGGAGAGGCGCAGCTCTCCTCGCTTCCCCATGGAATCGATGGTTTGGTTGATCTCCTGGAGCAAGCCATCCTGGAGAAGCTCGCGGTCGAAAGAGGAGGGAATCACTTCTTCCTTCCCGGTAACTGCATGGTTAGCGAGTATCGATTTCAACCAAGCCCGGTATTCTTCCCTCGGCATCTCTTCCATTGCTTGCACCGTTTTCTGTAGCGTCTCCTCCAGTATCCTCTCCTTTGCGGCAAGGATAGCCAGACGGTTCTCCATGCGGGCGGCGCTGACCATCCTCACCCGTTCCCTCTCCCCTCTTTCGCGGAAAGCGGCCAGGATGTTCTCACCCGCTCTACCCGCTTCCTCTTTGCCCCTTCTCCTGATCTCCTCCGCCTCTCGCCTAGCTTTGGCCATTATCTCCTCCGCCTCTGCGCGAGCGTCCTCCTCGATCTTCTCCAACAACTTTTCCAGGGACATCATTCCTCCTCAGAGGCTAATCACGCCTTCAAAGCCGCGTCGATCGCCGGCTTTACCGCCACGATAAGGAGGATAATGGTGGTTATCAGAGAGAGCACCGCGTAGGTCTCCACCAAGGCGGGCAGAACCAGCGCCCTTCCCGCTTCTTCTCTTCTCTTAGCCACCATTCCCGCCGCCCCTACCGAGGTAAGCCCCTGGTAGATAGCGGATATGCAGCAATTAAAGGCTACCGGCAGGCAAGCCAAAAAGATATAGAATCCACAAACGCCGGGTAGGGCGTTCCATCCTCCTTCCACCCCCGGTTTCATTACGAAAGCCACCATTACTCCTGTGATAAAACCATAGATTCCCTGCGTTCCAGGGATGGCTACTACGGGAAGGAGCGGCCCGAATTTGTCCGGATCCTCGGTGAGAATTCCCGAGGCAACATTGGCCACGTAAGTGATGCCCATGGCCGAACCGATTCCCCCACCGATCACCGCCACCGCCGCTCCCAACAGAGCCCAGTGGAAGCCGGAAAGGCCCGCGAAAGTTTCCATACCAACCTCCTCTATCTCTCTATCACTGTTTTGCGCGCGCTTACCGCGAGGGGTTTGAATACCTCCCCGCCCCCATCATAAAACTTTCCGAAAAATTCAACATATTGTAACCTGAGGGGATGAACAAAGGCCCCCAGGAGATTAATCACCAAATTGAAGGCGTGCCCCACCACGAGAATTAAGAAAAGGGCGATGATGCCAAGCACTGGTATTCCCATGAACATGGTTCCCATCTTGTTGACCACATCCCCAATGGCTACCGTGGCTAAACCCAGGGCGTAAAGTCGCAGATAAGAGGCTACGTCTCCCACCGTCCCACCCAGCAGCCCATAGAGGTTATAAAGGCCACCGAAGAATTTACCTAAAAGGGTCTTGGCGGATATGTTGCTTAAAAAGACCACTCCTGCGGCGCCCGCCGCCAAAATGTAAACACCCACTTTCGAAACGTTGGAATTATGTGAGATTACTCCCGCTACCAAAACGGGAATTCCCAGCCATACGATTAAGGTGGTGCCCTGCTCGCAAAAGCCTTTCCACCAACCCGAGCTCCTCACGTTATCGTACATCTCGATGCCCACTCCCAAGGAAATGTGGAGCAGACCCAGGGCGCAGCAGAAGCCCATAAAAGGCACAGGGTTAAAGAGGGTGTCAAAGGTGAATTTGAACTGGAGGAAGCGAGGAAACCTCTCCGGGTCAGTGGCGAAGATGCCAAAATAGCTCTTGGTAATTATTCCCCCGATGATGGTAGCGAAACCACAGTACATGAAGAGCCGTAGAAAGTCCCTCACGTTTTCTGATACATCCAGCTTTTTCTGCATTAACCAGAAAGCGAGGGCGATGATTACCCCATATCCCACGTCCCCCATACATAAGCCAAAAAAGAAAATGAAGAAAGGAGCCATAATCCAGGTAGGATCGCTCTCGGCATATTGGGGCAATCCGAAAAGGCGTACCAGTCCTTCTGGGGGCTTCAATACTTTACGATTGCGCAGCAGGGTAGGAGGCACATCATCCTCACCGGGCTCGCTGAAGGATATGTCCACTTCCTTTCCTAAATCCTCAAGGACTTTTTCAAGTTTCTCTTCATTACCTCTCTCTATCCAACCTTCCAGAGCGAATACCCTCTCGGTATGAGCGAAATTTTCCTTGGCTTCCTCTTTTATTAACAAATTGTAAAGATAATCGTTGAGGACGAGAACTTTCTTCTTCAGGGGTAGCAGCTGCCTGATCTTTGCCTGAATCTCTTCTTTCGCAGACTCAATTTCCTCAATGGCCTTCTCAAGCTTTTTTATCTCCTCGGCCGGACTTCCGGTTCTGTCTTTGAACGAGACCGATTCAGCGCCATAACGCTGAGTTAGCGAACTAAATTCCTCTAAGAAATCCCGCTCCACCAGCACCAGTAGATAGGCTCGGTCCCCCACTCGGGAGACCTCCTCCCAGTGGGACGCGGGACAGAGATTCTCTAACTCATCGGACCACGAAGGCAGAATCAGTGGGCTAAGAGTTATCAGTCTAGCCTCCACCCTCTCTAATTCCCCCAATTCTTTAAAGGAACAGTCCAGTTCTTTCCAGGGTTCTAACGCTTCCTTCTCCCTTTCCAGCTCAGCCCAGCGGTTATCCATGTGTCTCAGTTCGATGTCCAGTTCCTCCCCTTGGTGGTACATGGAATCCAGGTCTATCTCGTCCCTTATTGCCAGGAAATCTTGATAATTAACATGCACCCGCTCCCGTATCATGTTGGACAAAAGACCACCTTTATTCTCCTCGAAACGTTCCAGGAGCTCTATGAGGAATTCGGTGCGGGAGAGTTCCAGATATAGCTTTCTGGTATCCATCTTAAAGAAATGGCAGATCTCCTTTGCCTCTTCGTCCTCGCTAAGAGTCTTGGATAGATCGATGAGATGGACCGATTCCGCCTGGTGGAGTCTGCCCACCAGTTCATCCCTCATCTCCCGAGGTGCCACTACGCTCACTTTAATCATTCTGGCGACCGCCAAAGTTCTTCTCCTCCCAGCAACCTACTATCTGTTTCTTATAGATATTTCGGGTTTAAGATAACAGCGATAATTGCCACAGCACAAATACACATAGCTTACGCTATCTAGTTTTTTCCCCAAATCAGAGATATCGGCAATGTCCATAATGCTCCCATTTAAACTTTAAGCTCATTTAAGTTGAGACATTAGAAATCCGATGGCTTGCGCCTCTCGCTCTTTCGCCCGCTCCTCTATTCTTCTGACCTCTGAAGAAGCTGTCTCTTTTATCCGCCTAACCTCTTCCTCCGCCTGAGAGAGAATCTTTCTTAATTCCTCCTCCCCCCGTTCCTGCGCGCGAGCTTCTTCTTCTGCGCGCATCCTTCTGGCATCATCCCTGGCTTTTGCGACTAACGCCTCGCCCTCCCGAGTAGCCTCTTCCAGAATGCGGCGAGCTTCTTCCTCCGCTTTCCTCACCTTAAGCAGTTTTTCTATAGTCATCCTCTTCCCCCTATTCCTCCCGGATGACTTTCTTTATCTTTTGGTGTCTTAAATAATAAAGATAAATGCATATCAAGCTCAATACCATCACCGCTAATAACTTTCCGTAAGAAAAAGGATGGGAAAAGGCATATCCCGAACTGATCACCTCAAGGTTCGCAGCGTGAATGTCGGTATCGCCGCCATGTTCGTGACAGGCCCGGTGAAATTCCCCAGTAATGCTCACTATATCGCCCTTGTTTTTATATCCACCACAGGTCATGATTTTTTTCGCTGCTTCCCGGCTCACCCACACCCCAATACCCTGATTAGAAAGACCCACGAAATCCCCTCCCTCCTCCAAGCTCTTTCTTAGGCTATAGGGGTCATCGTTCACGGTAATCCAAGCGTAATCTCCCCGGTACATAATGTCCCCGATCACCTCGCCCTCAATAGTTATCATCTTTCCGTCGTAATATTCCATGTTGCCCATAATTCTCTCTTCCACCACGTGTTTTCCGTTAATCAGTTGATCGATAGTGACTTTTTCTCCCGACGGTGCTTCCCATTCCTCCTCACCCGCCCAGATAACGGGAACATACCCCACAAGTAGCGGCACTTGCGTGAATATTGCCAAAACAGTTATGATTGCCGCCACCACCACGCCTCTCATCTCCGCCTCCTTAAAATAGAACGTTTACCTTTGCCCCTCACCAGCGCCCCGGCGAAACCTAAAAGCGCGAAGACGGAGATGAACTCCAACCTCCCCGCCCACATCTCGAAAATATAAAAAAGCTTCAAAAGGGCGGGCATAAGGGGACTGGTCAAACCAGCGGAAAGCCCAGTATTGCTTCCAGCGGATATCGCGTCAAAGATGGCCACCGATGGCTCATAACCGTAAATTATTCCTAGCATGGCTCCCAGGGAATAGATAACCATGTAGCTGATGACAATAAACATGGCCCCCTTGACTATAGCGTCGTTCAGCCAGATATCCCTGATATGATGAATCTTCTCAGTGATCACCGAGGCATCGGGAGATACCAATCTCCTTACCTCTCCCCTCAAGTAGCGAAAGATAACGCCCATGCGCAATCCCTTGAAACCTCCCCCTGTGGAACATGCGCTGGCGCCGATGGCCATGCAAAACACCGTGGCCCACATGGCAAGCCAGCCGAATTCCCGTAAAAAGGAGACGGAATAGATAGTGCTGTTGCCAGTGGTGGTATGTCCGGAAACGAGATTGTAAAAACCTTTGCGGAAGAATTCAGGGAGCGTGGTGTATATGCCCAACTTGCCGAACCCCAGTGAAAGGACGAAGACACCTATAAGCACCGTGGTGGCAAAAGAACGTACCTCCACATTGCGAAGAATTTCCTTACGGTCGCCCATCCATACCGAGTAATGGAGAGCGAAGTTGAAAGAGCCGATGACGAAAATTATCAAAGTGATGAATTCCACCCAAAAACTGTGATAGTAAAGGAGATTGAGGGCTTGCGGCGCGAAACCTCCCGTGGACCATGATCCCATGAAGAGCCAGACGGCATGAAGAAAACCGCGACCCAAGGGCATACCTTCTTTTGTCAAGGCGATCCAAAGGAAGCCACTTCCTACCCAGAGATAGGTCAGGCTGACCATCCAGATTGCACGTGCGGTACGAATCACATTGGGAAGAAGCCTCTCTTCCTTTCCCTCGCTCACGTATATCTTGAAAGCCCCAGCCGTTCCAGCGAAAAGAAAGGTAAGGGCGATGACGATTATTCCTTGACCACCCGCGTAGGTTAGAAGGTGCCTCCACATGTTTAGCCCATGGGAGACATGATCAAGGTCTTGAAGCAGATAGAGTCCAGTAGTGGTGTAACCGCTCATTAGGTCGAAACAGGCATCTAGATAAGACCGAAAATGCCCGGAAAGAAAATGGGGTATGGCACCAAAAAGCATGGCGGTGATCCATCCCGCCGAGGCCACGATAAGACCATGAAACCAGCCTAAATCCTTTTTCACGTAACAGACGTTCTCTACTATGAGCCAGAAAGCAACGCAGGCAAGTATTCCCACCAAGAAGTCGAGTGCCGCACTCCACTCGGAACACGCCAAGGACACGACCAACGGAATGAGCATGATCAGGGCTATCCCCAAGATAATCCTTCCAATAGCCCAACCGATAATCTTCAGGTCTTCTCGAGAGGGACGTAGAATCATCTCACTATCGCCTTGATGATAAACATAATCAGCAAAGCCGCTAGGGAGATCGCGCAGACCGCCGAGAACTCGATCGCCATCCCCAGGGCGTGCTCACCCCACCTGCGCCAGCGTCCTCTCACCTTTCCTAGAGTTTTATCCGCCTCTTCCATGGATCTATCACCACTTCCTCATTAATCCTAGGTTTTGTACCGCTAAACAGCAACCGCATTAATGGGAAGTTAAAATCCTCTTCAAGCTCTCCTCTTTCTCTAAGGAAGTTACCGCGATCACCGAATCCCCCGGCTGGAGCCTGTCCCCGCCGTGAGGTATGATCACTTCCTCTCCTCTGATGATGGCCACCAGCACGCATCCCTTAGGCAGTCCCAGTTCTTTTATCGCACAATTGCAAGACTTACTCCCCCCTGTGGGGATATCCACCTCCACAATGGCCAGCTTGCCCCGCTTCAGTGTGTGCAGAGTGATGATATCACCCACGGTGGTCTCTTCCTCGATCAATTGACCGATGATGGTGGTGCTGGAAATGGCGTCGATCCCCATAAGATTGAAGATACGCTCGTTCTTGGGATTGTTTACCCGAGCGACGGTGCGGGGCACATTAAAGGATACCTTGGCCAGCTGGCAAGCCACCAGGTTGTCATCATCATCTCCGGTGACCGCCGCGAAAACGTCAGCCCGATCCACTCTGGCCTCCTCCTGGTAGCGGTAGTCACAAGCGTCCCCATTGATAACCAGCACGTTGATATCCGAAGCCAGCCGCTCGCAGATGCTAGGGTCCCGCTCAATCACCACCACGGTATGGCCCTTCCCCACCAGTTGTTTGGCCAGGAAGGACCCCACCTTGCCCCCTCCACTGATAACTATATAAATGGCTACCACCTTCCTTCGCGGCCGCGCAACTTCCTCTCCAGCCTGTTCATCCTTTTGGTGGAGATCAATGCGGTAACCTCATCACCTTTTTCCAGGGAGAAGTCTTGATGGGGAAAGATCGCCTCCCCATCCCGAACAAGAAAAGCTATATGCATAGTTATTTCCTCTTCCAGGCGTCCCACCTTCTTGCCCGACCACTTGGCGGGACAATCGAATTCTACCAAGCTCAGCGTGTTATTGCAGCACAGGTCACGTACCCGCACCTGCGGGCGCAGAATCTTTTCCTGCAGAACTTGAGCCAGAAGCTTGGTTCCGCATACATAATCTATCTCCAAGGCCTGGTAGGTCTGCTCTTTGTCGGTATTATATAGCCTAGCTATAACCCGTGGAACGTTGAAAATTTTTCTGGCAACCTCGGCGGCCATTAGGTTGGTGTTGTCGAAGTTGGTCACCGCCGCGAAGGCGTCCGCGTACCTTATCCCCGCTTTTGTTAAGGACTCCTCATCGTAAGCGAAACCCTCGACTACTTCTCCGGAAAATAATTTGGAAAGCCTCTGGAAAGATCGAGGGTCCTTGTCCATCACCGTGACCTCATGGCCATCCAGAGAGAGCATATCCGCCAGTTCAGCGCCCACTCTTCCGCATCCCGCGATTATCACCTTCAAGGAGCGCTACCTCCTCAAGCCTAGAAAGAATTATCCACTTGAGATAAAATTTTAAAATAATCTAAAATTATATTTTTGAAAATCAAATATAATTTTTAGATTAACCTAATTTTATTTAATTCCTGGAAATCTGACAAGCCTCACTGGGATTGAGGAACTCGTCAACCACTAGCCATCCCTCTTGCCTAACCGCGAGAACCAACAGGTCGCCTACCTTCAGGGTGGTCTGATTATCCCATTCCATCTCTTTCCCGGATCTAAAAAGGGTCACCAATCTCACCTTAACGTCATCGTGAAGATCTCCCGCCCTTTTCCCTTCAGAATATGCGGGAACATTGAGCTCCACCACATGCACCCCAACATCCAGTCTCTCATGATGAATCAGCAGATCTCTGCTGAGGAGCCTCGCCTTAATCCTATCCGCCACCAAGGTAGTGCCGCACACGTAATCGATGCCTAACCTGCGGAAGGTCAACTCCTTGTCCGAGTTATAGAGCCTGGTCACCACGATGGGAACCTTGTAAATACTGCTAGCCAGCTCCGCAGCCATCAGGTTGGTGTTGTCAAAGTTGGTCACCGCAGCGAAGGCGTCTGCTCTTTCTATCCCCGCGCGCAGCAGAAGTTCCTCGTCGAAGGCCACGCCCTCCAAAGTGATGCCATTGAAAGTGCCCCCCAGTCGCTTGAAAGACTTGGCGTCTTTGTCGATAACCACCACATCGTGCCTTTCATAGGATAGAAATTGAGCTAGCTGAGAACCCACTCTTCCGCATCCCGCAACGATAACATACATGACTTCGCTTCTCCTCGAGTCCCCGTCTAAGCAGTGTTGTTTTTTATCTATTCAACATACTTCTACGACTTTTGGATGTCAATTATTTGGACCGCTGAGGGAAGTTGTTTGTTGATAGTCGATATAAGATGACCACGGTAGATGTTGCCTAGGTTAATAAATATACGCTTGATCATTCCTATATTTGAGTTGGTGAAGCAAATAAGCAAGGGGATACTTTATTAAGACATTATGACAAAGGCGATCACGCCGAGCAAGAGAATATGCATGGGGATTTGATAACCCACTTGGGAGATAGTAGAAATAGCCATCAGAAGACTGACATGAACATGAGAAAAATTATGGCGTCAATTCTTCCTTACGACAAATAGGGTGAATGGAAGGAAAATGACTGATTATCAAAGAGTGTTTAAATTATGGTGAGGCTGGTTTTCCTATATCTGCCCCATATACCCGGGGAAAATCACCTGCTGCCCCACGTTTAAACTATGGTGAGGCTGGTTTTCCTATAACTGCCGTCTTTTCTCCAAGCGCAGTTACATCACCGCCAACAGAGGCTTCGGTGGAGATCGCGCAATAAGGTAGCTAGTAATAGATGGACCCACCTCAACCTGGCGAAAGAATCCTGGACCTGTGTGGCTTCACAGGAACACTTACCATAATGATCGCGGAGATGCTGGAGGGAAAGGGAAGGTGGTCTTCATCGAGACATCCCATTATCGATTGAGAATTGCTCTAAGAAGGAGAGACTGGACGCATTGGCTTTTATGGAGGGAGATGCACAGCATATGCCATTTAAAGAAAACATTTCGACAAGGTGTAATATTTTGATCACCACATGAGATATCTCGAGAGGTTCGGCATAATGTATCGGGAGAAACGTATAGGTTATCAGACCTGAAGGGTGAATTATCTTCTTCGAACATGATAGACCACCACTAAAATGAAAGCTTGGTTGCAGGATTTCGCGAAGAGATACAATCCTGAATATAAATAATAGGGACTTGATAAAGCGCAGGCTGGAGCACGAGATCGACGAGTTCGGGTTCAAGGTATTAAAAAAAGGGCCGCCCTACGCGCGTTCGCCTGACAGTACTCGTAGATTAGTGTCTGCAAGGCAACTCATGAAAACATGCAACACAGGATCTTGAACGAATTTTTCTCATCAACATTAAGGCCATAAATGACTTGCCCATCTTTTACAAACCAAGGGTTAATTGAAATCATCGTCGACAATAATTCAAGATAGATATTCAATAGATTCTAGCCATAGTCGCACCGCTCGCTTGATCCCAGATATGCATGAATTGAGCATAAATCGTAGATAATCGGTGGTAATCAAGAGATAGACATATTGATTGGGTATCGATTCAGGCGATCGCGGAAGAAAAATTTACGAAAGGAATAATCTATTAAATAAAATATTTTCAAAGGGTTATTCGCCCATGAATATATGGGGAAGTTATCGTTCCTGAACTCAGAACCAAAACTGCAAATCGCCACAGCTTAGGTGGGTTGACTTACCCTAACTCTAAGCGAGATGTGTTCGAAAGGCGGGAAGCATGCCTCGGTGGTTAACTTTTTTCCTGCGAAATCGTGCCAGGTCGGCAAAGGCTTCCAGACGGGTGGCTACACCCGCTTTACCGGTTTGCTCATCGATAACCAGGGACAGTATGGGTATATCCAAATCTTTGGACACCATGGGAAGTATGCCCTTGGCGATAGTCTCGGGCATGCAAGTGAAGGGGAGCAGGTGCACCACCCCATCGAACCCTTCCTTCTTAAAGAGCACGGCATGACCGACAGACTTGATCCCCTCCCCGCCCACGGTATGAGAGAGATAAGGTCTAGCCGCCTCCTCGATAACCCGGTCGGGGACGCCCCCCACTGGATTCTTTCCCGAGGGCCTGAGCCAATCGGTAAGATAGACGGCTCGCTCCACGTAGGCCCCTAATCTTCCTAACTGCTCCTCGGTGCCCAGATTGAAGAAAGGGTCCAACACCAGGTAAAATTCTCCCACGATGCCGATGTAGATGGGCTCCCTCCCCTCATCCTTAGGAACCTCATAAAGAAGCTGAAAAGCCTCTCTACGGGCCCTATCCAGTTCCTCAAACGAACTCGATTCCCGAATCAGCTGATAGGCTTTTTTTAAAGCGGCTGAGGTCGCTCCTTCCTGCTTGTCCTGCCAACGCTGGTGCAAAGCCTGCTGTTCCAGCTGATCCACTAAATAGGCTTTATGCAGCGCGAAGCGTACGGCGCGCACAAATCTTGCCCACGATCTCCCTTGTTTCAAATAGTTGATGGTTTTCACTAGCTCGAAAAGCTTATCCCAGTGAAACTCCAGGGGAAACATACGGAACTGGTAACCGGCTTCCTCCAGCACTCTCCTTTGGGTCTCCGCATAGAACCCGAAGCGACATGGCCCCTTACCAGCCACCATGATCAAGGTATCTGCCCCCTTCTCGATGGCCTCGATGAGATTTCCCACCGTGGTCTTCAGTGGCACGCAGGCGAATTCCGGACTGTGCTTGGCGCCAATCTCCAAAGTCCGCTGGGAAGACGGGGGAGGCAGGATATAGTCCACCTCCATCTCATCGAAGAGGCTGGTAAGCACCACTTCTAGGCTCCCCATATGAGGCCAAGCTATCTTCATACCGCCACTAGCTCCCCGATCTTCTCTCTATCCTCCCGCTTCTTTTTACGGTTGAGCATATCCACGAAGGCCTCGATGCGGGTGATGAGGCCTGCTTCCCCAGTATGTTCGTCGATTACCAAGGTGAGCATAGGTATGTTCCCGAGTCTCCTCTTCTCTTGCTCACATAGAATGTGAATCATGGAATCCGGACCACAGGCGAAGGATATGATAAAGATTATCCCGTCAACCAACCGACGCCGGGCACAGGCCAGCAGGGCTCCTACCAGCTCCCGCTCATAGTTCCAGTAGATACGCTTGGGAAGCCTGCTTACTTCCTCTTCCTTCCAGGCGTCAGGCACCATATCCACGGTAATGATATCAGCTCCATAGCCCTTCAATCTTTCCAGCAGCGACATAGTGGTAAAGGTGTCGTAGATATTGTAATGATGTCCAATGACGCCGATACGCAGCTTCCTCCCCTCGCATAGGGGACTACCCTTTTCTTTTCCCATAGCCAGCAATGGTTCCCATCCCTCGGCAAGCTTTTTTTGGTATTCTCGATGTCTGCGCCAGGCGTGAATACCCGCCCAAATAATCCTAAAAGGATTGGAGGTAAAGATGCGACCGATGCTATAGACCGCCCGGTAATTGAACCACAGGCTACGATGGAAATCGATGGTGGGAGAAATAACCATGGGCATGTCCTCCGCCGCGGAACGAACCAAATCGGGTAGGCCCAGAAGCTTGGGGCAGGTATGGGTCTTCTTCTCCAAGCTCACCAGCCTGGGAACGAAAATAGCGTCCACCCTATCCTTTAATGCTAGGGCATGTCCGTAAAAGACCTTTACGGGGAGGCAGCTTTCATTCTCCGCCTTGCTCACGCCGGCCGAAAGAATCGCTCTGGTGGTCTTTCCCGATTCCTCTACCTCCGCCCCCAGATATTCTAAGAAGGACTTCCATAGAGGAAAATATCTGTAATAGAGCAAACCGCTGGGAACCCCCACGCGCATCGACCGCTTCTCCATTCCCAGCTCGGTGGTGAACGATATATTATCTCCATTATTCACGATCCAATGCCCTTCTCTTGGAAGATAAAATGGTCTAACGTGGCGTCGCCCTTTATAAGATTTATTCTTGCTAGTTTTATCAATGTTAAAACTAGTGATTATTTTCCTATAATCAACCTAAATCCGCAAAACGATCCGGACTCTTACCCACTGACCTTTTGCAGAATTAGGTCGATTGCGTCTCCCACCGTCTTTATCTCGGCCGCTTCCTCGTCGCTAACCTTGAATCCGTATTCCCTCTCCATCTGAAGTAGCAATTCCACCAAATCAAGCGAGTCGGCATCCAAATCTTCTTTGAAATTGGACTCCTCGGCGATATCCTCCTCCTCAAGGTCTAACGCCTCCGCCAAAGCGCCCCTTACCTTGCGGAAAATTTCGTCTCTATTCAAATTTGTCATACCACCGACCCCCCTAACCACCTCCAAGCTTACCCTTTATATTCTCATAAGATATATGATTAAAGCCATCTATTCAACCGCTAACCCGCTGACTCCTTCCTGGAAGAACATTGAGCTGAAAGCGTGCTCAGCGGTCAGGCCAGGGTTGATAAATTAAATTTTCTTTCAATTCGGAGGGAATTATTTTCAAACTATAGGGCGGTGGGAGGGTCATGATCTTACTCAATGGAGAGGGAAAACTCCCTATATAATGAAATGATCCCCTCTCCACGGCAAAAGTTTTTTTGTCCGGCGAACCCCCATCGGGTGTAGTCGATCTGGGGATCTCAATAATCCTGTGGCTCTCGCTCATGATGCTCTTCAGCGGGATATGCTGGATGGGTTGGGCATCCATTGAGAATCAAGTCCCTTTTGACTCCGTCCCTGGCAGCGCCAATAACCTATCACCACCGGTGTCTCCCAGTTTAGCTACGAATCCAATCAATGAGCTATCGCCGCTTTTCTCCTTAGGTGACGGCGAAGAAGGGTATAAGAAGCCACGCCAAAAATAGGCAGGGTGGAAAAGACGCCTCCCAGAACCAGACCCCTCCTCCTACGTGATTTTTTCTCAGCGGTTTCCAGGAAAATTCTTTGCATATCCAGGGCTGAGCACACTTCCATTAGTCTCTGGGAGAATTCCACCCGGGGCTGGAGGGGTTTCAGGCACTCCTTCACCTTTCTCACCGTGTAGCGATAGCCCTTTCTTTCCGGCTTCACTCTCTCTCCGGATTCCTTTTTTCCAAGGCGAAGCGAGTTCATTATCTCTCCTCCTTCTCCATCTGCATGAGATTGCGGTGCACATTGAGGAGGCTGCGATGCACTATTACTTTCACCGCTCCGGTGCTCCTCCCCACCACTTCCGCTATCTCTTTGTGCTTCATTCCCTCCGCGAAACGCAAGATAAGTATCTGTTGCTTCTCCGGGGGCAGGCTGGCGATAGCCCGCATCACCCTTTTTCTCTCCTCCTCCCTCTCCATCATCTCGTCTGGCAGCTCGCAATCGCCTACGATCTCTTCTTCTATTTCCATCCTCGACCATGTCTCCCTTGACTTGCTCCGGTACCAGTTGGCCACCATATTGTGGGCGATGCGTAGCAGCCAAGATGAAAAGGGCAATCCCCGGTCCTCATATCTTTCCAGGTTCAGAAGGGCATGGAGAAATACGTTTCCGGTTATATCCTCGGCATCCTCCACGGTGCCCACCCGGTAATATACATAGGTGTAAACTTTCTGAAGGTACTTGCGATATAACTCCTCGAAAACATCTTTCTTCTCTTTAGCCCTGCGAACCAGGTCCCTATCATCGGTCAGCAATTTTTCCCTTTCGCCAAAGCTCCCGCGGGCGAACTCTTCCCAGCTCTTATTTTCCATTTCATACCCAATCCAATTCCAACGCTTCTTCATCTTACTCTTCATACGATAAAACACTCCCGCAATCAAATGGTTACGTTCCTCTCGCTACCACAGGAAATCGCGCTTCAGCTCTTCCGCTGGCACAAACGCCTATTCAACACACTTATGATAACACTCGGCGTCATAGCACATAGTAGCGGATGATATCTTCTTTTCCGCTGATCATGGGAGCCGCACCTTCAAGCGAACTTTTAACCCAGCTTCTTTTCTCGTCGGCTTTTCCCTGGTCCTTTCAAGTCAGGCGCTTAGGAAATAATCTTCCATTCTTTTCAACCTGTTATAATACAACTAAAAAAATGTGATGTAAAAGGAGGTATTGAATTGGCGCAGATACCACAGACCTACTGCCCCTTCCGTCAACCCCATACTCCGGGAGCGTTGGCTTTCTGTAACGACGAATGTGCCCTCTATCTCAAGAACTCCAAAATGCCTCCCCAGAAGAGCTGCGCCTTTACCCTGATGGGAGTGCATGCTCTCCAGAGGATAATCATCGCCCAGCAGAAGAGCGAAACCCCCTCTTCCGCCAGCCAGCCTCCCAGGACTAGCGGCTAGGATAAAGGGGAGCTTGGCAAGGGGAGATGAGGCTTTTTATGGAATTGATAATTCTTAGGCGAGACTGTTTTCACGATTAATATCAACGGGGTTTTCCCCCAAACGATATGACCGCCAATGTAAAGCTCATGAGATCGCGATGTCGTTTTGGCGGATGGCTCACATGAAAGCTCCTTTACCTCTCTATCTCCCTTACCCATCTTTTCGAACGCACCGCGCTAAATGGGGTTTATTCTCTCTGGATAGAATTTAATGAAGATCTGTAAATATTAGAAAGTGTAAAAATCATTGACTAGCGGAGGCTACGCCAG
>JACVIX010000051.1 GCA_015711725.1 Candidatus Geothermincola primus
GGCAGGTTTACGAGGGACGGTGGAAGGGAGAGCTCAAGGTCTCCGGCAGCGAGATTGTCTCCCTTCTAGTATTGAAGGAATCTCTTCCCTCTCGTGAATTTTTAAAGATTTTAGATGATTTCATCGAGGAGGCAGATAAGAGAGAGCCCTTGGACTGTAAAGCCCGTTTATTTATGGGGGGAAGCGCCACCGATGAGATCGAGCTCATCGCCGAGCTGGAAAGCCTGGGAGGAATCATGGTGGCCGATTCTTTCTGCATCGGGGGGCGAATTTTCCGAGAGGGAGAAGCGCCCCAAGACGGCCCTTTATATAGGCTAGCCTATAAATACCTCCGCAACCTGATGTGTCCCCGCATGTTCGATAAATATCCTCAGAGAAAGGAGTTTATCTTGGGAATGATTGAGCGGTCTCGGGCAGAGGGTGCCATACTTTTTCACAACAAGTTCTGCGATCTGCACGGCATCGACAACGTGAAAATCCGCATGGACTTGGAGAAAGAAGGCATCCCCGTGCTCCACTTGGAGAAGGAATACGGGGCCAAAGCTGATATAGGAAGGCTCAAGACCAGGGTACAAGCCTTCCTGGAAAGGCTAGGGAAGTGAGGGATAAGGCGGGTAGCGAGCGTGAGCGGAACGATTGTCCTCGCTTCTCAAGTTTTCTGCCGAGAGTTGAGCAATTTCATACCCAGCGAAGCTATACCGCCTTAAAATTGTGAAAAATGATGTACATCTCTGGATCAATATGCTTTTACTAAATGTAAGTGAGGTAATAATGCAAGACAAGGAGAAAATTAATCGAGGTCTATTCAACCGGATCAACGCCACCTTCGGGGTGATCAAGAGATTTCCAGAGTCCCTAAGCGACAAGGAGGTGGAAGGATTAATCAAGGTGATGCCCCAAAACCCTGCCCAGACCCTCACCTTCCTGCTAAATGCGGAGATTAGAGATGCATCCCTGGCTTTTTTGCAGCTTCTGCTTATATGGCTGGAGGAGGCCCAGCGTGCCAAGGAAGAGGGCAAGAAGGTGATATTGCTCCCCTTCAGCTTCCCCCCGGAGATCATCCACTGCTTCGATAACCTCTTTCCCCTCACCAGTGAGGTGCTATCCACCCTGGCGGTGGTGGCGCTGGAGGGACAGGGAGAGGAATACTGGGATTTCGCCATGGGGCTGGGTCTTCCCGACCACATCTGCTCGTCATCCAGCATTGAGCTGGGCTCGGCACTCATGGGAGGTGATTTGGAACCCGACGCCATCATCTCCGCCACGGTGGGAAGCTGCGACGCCAACTCTAAAATACATGAGTTCGTCGCCCACTGGCTGAATATCCCCCAGATCTTCTTGGAGAAACCTCCTTATGAGGACCAGAGAGGATTCGCCATCTTTAAAAGAAACTACCGGAAGCTGGTGCGCGATCTAGAAGAGCTCGCTGGAGAAAAACTAGGCGAAGAGAAATTACGCGCTGTGGTAGAAAACGCCAATCGCGCCACCGAGCTCTACTACGATCTCTGGGAGCTGAAAAAGCAAGTGCCCTGTCCGGTTCCTGGTATCTTCTCAATATTTACCTGTGGTACTCGCTGGGCAATGTGGGGCAGAAAGGAAGGAGTGCGGGCGATGGAGAAGATGGTGGAGGTGGCTCGGAGAAACTCGGAAGACCCGCTCTACTCCTCTCGTGAGGAGCTGGTACGCTCCTTCTGGATATATACGGGCTACTACTATGATGTGCTCAAGTTCTTCACCTGGATGGAAGAGAAAAAGGTGAGCCATTTGGGAGAGGCGCTAATGATATGTTTCCCCCGACCGATAGACACCTCATCCCAGGAATCCATACTTGATGGGATGGCGGAAAGCGCATGGCGCATGTTTATGACACGGCAGATCGGAGGCGACTCCATATCATTACGCTGGCTGGACGATATGGTTTATATTCTCAAGGACTTGGGCGTTAACTGCGCCATCTATCCTGGACATCACGCTTGCAAGCAGACATGGAGCGTCTTTTCCATCGTCCGAAACGAGATAGCCAAAAGAACCGGTATCCCAACCCTAGGACTCCACGGGGACTGCTGGGTGAGTCGAACCACCCCCATGAGTGCGGTGTTGGAAGAGGTAGGAGAGTTCATCGACAACGTGGTGCTGAAAAGGAAGCAGAGGAAAAGGGCCTCAGCAGCGGAAAAGCGAATCTAAAGTCATGTTAATTTTCGAGAGTTTATAAGGTTGCGTAGTCGTATGTATCGCCACGGGAGAAACGTGAATTTTAAGTCGTGTTCGTCTTCGATAAGGTATAAATTGAATTGAAAAGGAGTGAGATCATTGAAAGAGAAGGTCATCTCCAAAAATGAAGGTCTGTTCGACCGGGTCTACTCCATATTCGAGGTTCTCAAGCAGCTGCCGAACAGGCTGAGCGAGGAGGAGGTGGAGGGCCTCATCAAAGTGATGCCCGCCGATCTAGCCAAATCCATGCGCAGTATGCTCAGGGCAGATATCATAGACGCCAGCCTCACCTTTCTGCGGATGTTCTTGGTCTGGCTGGAAGAGGCCAAACGTGCCAAGGAGGAGGGGAAGAAGGTGTTGTTGGTGCCCTTTAACTTCCCCCCTGAAATCATTCACTCTTTTGAAAGCCTCTTCCCCATCACCAGTGAAGTGCTATCCACCCTGGGAGTGGTGGCCCTGGAAGGTCAGGGAGAACGCTATTGGGATTTCGCCATGGGTATGGGCATGCCCGACCACCTCTGTTCCTCCAACACCATCGAACTGGGCTCCATGCTTTCAGGAGCGGACTTCGAGCCCGACGGGATCATCTCCTCCGCCCCTGGCAGCTGCGACGTCAATTCCAAGATTCATGAGTTTGTCTCCCTGCAACTGGATATCCCCCAATTTCTCCTGGAAAAACCGGCGGATAACACCCGCAGGGGTTTGCAACTATACAAGATCTATTACAATCAGTTGGTGAAGGAACTGGAGGACTTCTCCGGAGAGAAGCTCAAAGAGGAAAATCTCAGGCGAGTGGCGGAGAAATGCAACCGCGCCACTGAACTCTACCGCGACCTGTGGGTTCTCCGCGGAATGATACCCTGTCCGGTGCCGGGAATCTTCGCCCTCTACACCTATGGAGCCCGCTTCTGTATGTGGGGCAGGGACGAGGCCATCATGGTGCTGGAAAAGCTGGTGGAGGTAAGCAGAAGGAATCTGGAGGACCCGGACTACGCCAAACGCAAAGAGGCGGCTCGTCCCCTATGGATTTACCTGCCTTACTTCTTCGACTTCCCGGGTTTCTTCGATTGGATGGAGATGAAGGGGTACTCCAATATGGGCGACCTGCTCATGTGTTGCTTCCCCCAGCCCATCGACACCACTTCCCGCGAGACCATCATAGAAGGGTTCGCAGAGGCCGCCTGGAATATGCCCATGACCCGCCAGATGGGCGGGGACTCCATGTCGGTGCGCTGGCTGGACGACATAGTCCTGGCTGTGAAGGAGCTCAACGCCGACTGCTGCATCTACTGCGGTCACCACTCCTGCAAACAGACCTGGAGCATCTTCTCCAAGGTGAGAAACGAGATAGGCAAGCGAGCGGGGGTACCCACCATGTACGTGCAGGGGGATTCCTGGATCAAAAGGATGACCCCAATCAGCGTGATCCAGGAGGAGATGGACCAGTTTATCAGCAACGTGATGACCAGGGAGAGAAAGAGGAGACGAACCCGAGAGGCAAAAGCTTAGACCTGACCCCGAAAGATAAAGCCGTAAGGAAATGCAGGTTGTGTGCGTATCGCGCGGAGAGAGGATTTAGGTTTGAACGCAGACCCGGATAATGGGACCAACTCTTCCCCTTATTGGAAAGTGGATATAATTGAACGGTAAAATATAGATGAGGCGTAAAAGTCGGCTAGATCAAACGTAAACGATGGAGGTGCTCTATGTATTTTGGTGGAATAGACGTTGGTTCTCTCACCGCCCAAGCGGTGGTGATGGCCAATGGCACCATCGCCAGCTCTAAAAGCATCCTGGTCAAACCCAATCCAGTGGACTCCGCCTCCACGGTCATGGAGATGGCCTTGAAGGATTTGGGAATCTCCTGGAGGGACCTGAAATTCTGCGTAAGCACCGGCTATGGGCGAGAGCAGGTGCAGTTGGAAGGGATGTCCCAGGAGAACATTAGCGAAATCTCCTGCCATGGGAAGGGCGCGCACTGGCTGCTTCCCAGCGTGAGAACCATCATCGACATCGGAGGCCAGGACGCCAAGGTAATTCGTGTGGATGAACAAGGCGAGTTGGTGGACTTCGTGATGAACGACAAATGCGCGGCGGGTACCGGCCGCTTCCTGGAGGTGATGAGCAAAAGACTGGGGGTGACCCTGGAAGAATTGGGTCCCATCTCTCTTAAGGCTCGCAACCCCATTGAGCTTTCCAACCGCTGCAGCATTTTCTGCGAGACCGAGGTGCATCACTTCCTACAGAGAGGAGTAACCCGGGAGGACCTCGCCGCTAGCGTCAACCGCACCATGGCTGAGAGGGTGATGGCTTTGGTGCGCCGAGTGGGCTTGGAGAGAGAAGTGACCATGACTGGTGGCGTCGCTAAGAACATCGCGGTGAGGCAATCGCTGGAGAAGATGATGAACGCCCGGCTGGTGAGCTATAAGGTAGATCCCCAGCTCGTGGGCGCCTTGGGAGCCGCGCTCATCGCCAGAAAAATGGGAGGTGGAGCATGATCACTATGGGAATGGACATCGGCAGTCTCTTCTCCAAGGCGGTCATCTTGAAGGATGCCGAGTTGATAGCCAGCGAAATCAGGGAGACCACCGGCACCATCGCCCAGGAGATCGATCAGCTCATCGATTCAGTCCTACGACAGGCTAATTTACGTCCCAGCGACGTGGAAGTGGTGGTAAGCACCGGTGCCGGTGAGGACCTGGTGAAGACGGCCGATTTTGGCGAGGATGACGTGGCCTGCATAGCCATGGCCACCCATCATTTTTTACCTGATGTAAGTCTTACTATCGACATCGGGGGCCAGAGCATCGCCACCATCCTCTCGAATGGGCAGGGCGAGATACTCGATTTTATGCGCAACGACAAGTGCGCCTCCGGTTCGGGAAGGTTTCTGGAGATGATCGCCACCGCCCTGGGAGTGCCCCTGGACCAAGTGGACCAGACGGTGGAGGAATCTGAAAAAATTATCCCCATCAGCTCACAGTGTGGGGTATTTGCCGAGAGCGAGGTCATCTCCTACGTAAACCAGGGGGAAAAGGTCCCTGACATCATCGCCGGCATCTGCGATGCGGTCTCTAAGATCGTAGTCTCTCAGACCCTTCGCTTCGGCAATCATGAGAAATACACCGTGACCGGAGGGGTGGCTCGAATCGCCACCATCCCCAAGATGATGGGTGGGATGCTTCCAGGTAAATATCATCAATTCCCCCTGGATCCCCAGCTCGCCGCCGCCTTCGGAGCCGCGCTCATCGGAGCCATGGAATGAGATGGGACTGTTCGACGAACCCGTAGGGCTGCTTATCGACTACCTGAAGAAGAGACGAGCCGAGGGACAAGTGGTTGAATATCCCTTCAACCCTTTCTCCGTCTGGCCAGAGAAGCAGTCCCTGGTGCTCAAAGACGATACCGCAGTGGAGCTAGGAAACCCGGGGCTGGCCTCCATCTTCACGCTCTTGTGGACGGACCATGACGATCTCATAAGCCCAGACACCGCTTTCCTGGTGGGTCCGGATCTTGCGGAGGAAAGCTCCGGGAGCCTGCCTTTCGCGCAAATAATTCTGGTCAAGGGGAGCTTCCCAGATGAATACGACGCCTACCGCGACTTGCGGGACGTAATCTACGAGACCCGGCTGGAGGGGGTGTCCACCCGATTCTGGCCAGATCGGTACCAGATTTGGTGTCGGGTGAGCAGGAAGGCCCTGGAAGACGGCTTCAACCTGAACAGATATGGCCAAACCCTCTTAAAAAAACTACGTAGGGTGGAGGGCGTAGAGGCCTCGCAGGTCATCTTCGTCACCCGCGATCGGTCGGAGGTGGAACTCCTCAAACCCCTCGCGGAGAAAACCCAAGATATCGTGGAGGCGTTGATCAAAATGTATGAGGAGATGAACTTCGACTGCGACACCTGTGAATACCTGGAGGTCTGCGAGGAAGTGGTGGAGCTCAGAAAGATCAGGGAGCGGCTGCGCGGTGAGAAGGAGGGCGCATGAAAGGAGTGGTTGCAGTTTGCGGAAAGGGAGGAGTGGGCAAGACCACCATATCCGCTCTACTGGCGCGTCTGATAAGCGAGGAAAAAAGTTTGCGGGGACTGATCATCGACGCGGATCCCGCTGGAGGGCTTTCTCTTGCCCTCTCGCTACCCATTAAAAAAACCGTGAACGACCTGCGTAAGGAGGTTATCGCCGCCACCCGAGAGCGTTCCTCCGATTCCCTCAACCTAGCCGCCTCCATCGACTACAAGCTACTGGACGCCCTCACCGAGAGGGAGAATTTGGCTTTTTTGGCAGTGGGCAGGCCGGAAGAGGAGGGCTGTTACTGCCAACTCAATACCTTTCTCCGGGAATCCATCGAAGTTCTAGCGGGTCACTTCGACCTCACCGTGATCGACGCGGAAGCGGGGGTGGAACAGGTCAACCGACGGGTGATAAGGGACATCCACACCCTGCTCCTGATCTCTGACCCCACCGCCAAGGGCATCAAAGTGGCCGAGACCATCAGGAAGGTGGCGGACGAGACCATGAGATATGACCGGGTGGGACTGTTGATCAACCGAGTGGAGAGCGAGAAAGAAGCTCTGGAGCTGTCCAGAAACACGCCTCTTGAATTGCTGGGCTGGCTACCTGAGGACAAGACCATCGGCGAGTTCGACCGAGAAGGTCGTTCCCTTTTGGAACTCAACGGCAGCCTCTCCCTGGAGGCGATGAGAACCCTCGCCGCCAAACTTTTTGACCTGGGGAAAGACGACAGTAATTATTAACTTACAATATGTAAATTTGAAATTCCATAAAATTAACACTTTTTGGAACATAACTTAATCGATGATTCTCCCGCAACTTCATTATAAAAAGGAAAACGGTGCCGCCAGGCAAGCTGTCTTTTACCGCGCTCAATAGATTTTTCGCCCGCCACCTCTCTTAAAGTCGGAAGATTACAAAACGTGAGAGTTATTAATATTATCCTATCGCCACGAGAGACTGAGGGTTGGGTAGCGCGAGCAGTAAAAGCTAATCGAATGGGAGAGTCGTCATCTATTCCATCACATCGATCTATCTCCTGCCATGGGGAGGACGGAGAATCGCTCGAGCCGGGAAATGAACGGTCGTCTATCCCGTCACATCGGTCTATCGCGTGCCATGCCTTTTTTGATGCGAAAACAGGAATTCAAAGGTTATAGAAGAGATATCCTTGGGTATAAAAAATAAAATAGAAATTATTGAGAGCGGACACGGTGGAGGTGAGACATGTCAGCATTGCGTGATTATCTGAAAGTGCAGCATCTCTTCGAGATGACCAAATTTCTCACCAACGAGGATCCCCCCTCCAAGAAAGCCTGGTTCTACTATGACGCCGAAGGCAAGGTCACCCATCACACTTTCGAACCCGCCGATAAAGAGTGGGATGGAACCGGGGAAAAGCCGGTAATCGTGCCCCTAGGCAAGGATGGGGATCAATCCAAGCTCACACAGAACTGGGCCGCTTTCTTGGATATGGCGGAGGAAGAGGAGAGGAAACAGCGGGGTTGAGAAAAGCGGTTCATCTCTTACAAAAGCGGTAAACCATACAAAATATCCAGCGTCACATACGTTAGGGAAAACGCGTTCGCTGAAATTCGGAAAATATATTATTAATCAACAAGGGGACCTCCACGCTCGCACATAGCGGCGGTCCCCTCAAATTTTCCTGATCTATATCTCTCTATATCTATTCGCGTCCCTTCTAATCTTTCCTGTTCAACCTGCGAATCTCCGCTTCTTTAGCGAGTATCTTTCCCCTCAACTCGTTTATCTCCCTCTCCAGTTCCCGCGTTTCCCTGGCCTTATCATCCGGTTCTCCCTCAAGCTCCCTTCTTTTGTCAGAAGAGGACATAAGCGCCGCTCCCTTAATCTTGAAATGGGCGATCTCTTCCAGCAAAGCTCGGTAACGATCCACCAGCTCCATCAAGGATGCCGCTTCCAGCTCGCCCTTGCCCGAAAGTTCTCCCTTCTTCACGGATTTCCGACAAAGAATTAGTTCCCTAATCTCCTCGTTCTCCAGAAGAGACGTTTCTTTCACTCTGTAATTTTCATCGAAGGCGCTGCCCGGACGTTTGGCCTTTATCTTTCCCCTCCTGATATACCCCTTGATAGTCTCGGGCTCCAGGCCAGTTAGCCTGGAGATCTCCTCCACGCTATACCATCTCTCTTCTTTCATCTCTGTTCTTTTCTCTGGTCCCCTTTTGCTATTCAACCTTACCGCGCAAGCTAAGCTTTGCTCCAAATCCACCACGACAACTGACTCGCCAGAGCACATGCTAAATTTAACTTATCACTGCCCCGCTTGGTATCAAATCCATTTTATAAATCCATATTATATGAGAATGTATATGAGCTCTATACCAACTCTTCCCCGAGATTATCAAAGCAAAGGTATTTGCCAGAAAAGAGGATGGTGAAACCGGTATGCTCGCACATTTAGGTCAATTCAGGAAAACCTCCCGACCCGGTGACACCTTCCTCTTCCCACTAGGGGGAAGGTGTATAGCCCATCACGCAATGTCCTCCCTGGCGGCCCCCATAGTCGAAGTAGATGGGGCGCTCCGCCACTATAGGCAGGTCGGAGCGGATGTGAATGGATACCTCCCGCCCACTCCCTACCGCGTCATTCACCCTTAATGTGACCCTTGAGCCTCTGGGTACGTTCACGTCACGTCCGAGCGTGGTTCCATCATTAAAGCAAAAGGTTATATGAGCCACCGTGTCTTCCTGTTCGTGATTTAACAGACAGAGATATTCTTGGAACCCGCTTCCGGTATATCCCTCCGCGAATACCCATTCCGCGGCGGGAGATAAAGCTCCCATCACGCAATGGCCCCCGGTCCAGCCGGAGTAGTTGAAGTAGATGGGGCGCTCCGCCACGATGGGTTGCTGAATGGAATCCACCTTGATGGAGACGTTTCTGCCCCTTCCCGCCTGGGAGTTTACATCGACGGTGGCTCGAGTGTGGGGACCCACATATAAGGAACGTTCGCTTATGGAGCCGTCATCGTAATAGTAGGTTATCCGCACATCGCTTCCCTCGGCCTGGGGATTGAGCAGACAGAGGTACTCTTGGAACCCGCTTCCGGTATATCCCTCTGCGAAGAAGAAGGTATTCTGGGGGCTCCCCAGCCCCATGGCGTCATGGCCCCCGGTCCAGCCGGAGTAGTTGAAGTAGATGGGGCGCTCCGCCACCACTGGCTCAAAAGCGGACTCCACCCTCATGGACACTTCCCCCTCGCTGCCCACCTCATTGTTCACCCACAGGGTGGACCGGGTGGTTCCTCCCATCTCCAGGCGCCTCCCCTGAGCGGTGCCGTCCCCGAACATCCAGGTAACCCTGGCAGGAACGGAACTCAAGCCGTAATTTAAGAGGCAAAGATACTCATCAAAGCCGTATCCTGTGTAGCCCTCGGCGAAGTCGAAGCGGTGATACTCCGTCACCGGCGAAGTAACGTGGTCCAAAGTGGCGTACGCCTCGATGCACCCATATCCGAATGAATCGTCCCGCCCAGGGGGTCCCAAATCCCGGGCATATGTCTCCATCAGGTTCTCCACCTGGTAGGGAGAAAGATAGGGGTTTCTGGAGCGAATCAGCGCCGCCAGCCCGGAAACCATGGGAGCGGACATGGAAGTGCCGGAGATAAATTCATAATTTGATGAATACTCATAGCTATTTAGCCCCACCTGGTAGGTGGGCATGGTGGAATATATATATTCCCCGGGTGCGGAGAGGTCTACTGAGGAATTGTAGTTGGAAAAACTAGCCTTCTGGTCCTGGTTGGTGGTGGCTCCCACTCCCACCACATTGGCAAATCCAGCGGGGTAGCGAATGCTTACGTTTCCGTCGTTGCCCGCGGCGGCGATGAGGATCGATCCCCGGGCATAGGCGTAATTCACCGCGTCCTGGAAAGCCTGGTCGAACGCGCCAGCGCTGAAACTCATATTTATCACCGAGGCGCCGTTATCCGCGGCGTAATATACGGCGGTGGTGACGTCGGCTGTGGTGCCGGCACCGGAGGAGTCCAAGCCTTTGAGGGGCATGATGCGGGCGTGAAAGTCCACCCCCACCGCGCCCCACCCATCGTTTTTCGCCGCGATGATCCCGCTCACGTGAGTGCCGTGGCCTTGGTCGTCCCGGGGGTTGCCGTTGGGATTGGTATGGAAGTAAAGATCGTCCGATCCGTAATAATACCAGTTGCCACCGGTAAAACGGAACATCATCCCTTCTTTATAAGGATCTTTGGTGTAGTAAGAGTAACCCTGGGTATTGGTGATCAAGCCATAATAATTGTTTGAATCGTTATTGGAAGTCCGGACAACGATGTAATAGGTGGAACCCGTCGACAGCTGTAGCGGACTGGAAAGAGGCTTGTATATCTCCGAAGGATCGGTGCTCACCTCCCATGGATAAATGGTGAAACTCGCTAGATCGGCACCGGAAAGGCTATTTCTTACCGCGACGCTGATGTTTCCGGAAGGACTCCCTGTCTTGTTTAAAGCAATTCCCACATGGGTGAGGTTCTGTCCCGTGCCGGTGATGGATTGGGCGAACAGCTGCGTATTCGCGCTGGTCCCAAAATACCAAATCACATTGTAAGCTCTTTGGGTGATGCCAGCCCAGTTAAAGCCAGGAACGCTCTGGCCATCCAGGTCGGGATGGCCCGGGTCCATCCCGGTGTCGATCACAGCCACTGTGGTCGGGCTCACCCATCCCTGCTCCACTTCCCAAGCTTCCGGGGCGTCGATATCTGCGTCCGGTACCCCTGTCTTGCCCTTCACGGTCTGGCCAGTGTTGTGCAGTCCCCACTGGGGAGGATAAAAATCTGGGTCGCTGGGGGTATAGATTGCGCGGTAGATGTAATTGGGCTGGGCATAGAGCACCTGGGGCAGGGACTTTAACGCGCCCATCGCCTCTTCCACGCTCAACCCCGGCTTCAGCCGGAATAGAAAGGTATTGTCTCCGCGCGATGACCCGATGAAGGAAATTATCTCCTCCACTCCGGCTGACCGGAGGTAACCCTCCACCTGCCCAAGGGTGAAACCGCTTTTTAAACGGGCGATTATCTCACCGGGCACGTAATTGAGGGGAGCTATCTCCGCACATATGGTTTTCCCCGTTCCCGTGTCTGGGGCGCCCCTCTCTGGGGCGCTCCATCCTCCACTACCTAACGATGTGGCGATCGCAATGAGACAGCAGAGCGTAACCTTTATTCCCCAAACCTTTAGCTTCATTGCAACACCTTTGCTCTCTTTTACCGGCGTCGAAAATTATCTAATCCTAATTTCGCTCGCGTAAATCCATTATAAAACCTGGAAAAAGGAGTATTGAAGGTAAATGAAGACAATTTTAGAAAAACCGGCTTCTACTACCTCAGCGGCATAGCGGCTTGACCGCTATAACCATCATACTAGCGCGCCCGAACGGCGAGGCAAATTCCGGGTGATGCGGAACTCACGGGAGATGACACGAATTAATTATTAAAATTTTTACTTAATGTTAAAATTAGTATGTAATTATTCCCCGTGTTTATGACCGCATCATTTTTCACCTATTAAGAGAAGGCCTTGAGGTCAGCTCTCCTTTCTCATCAGCTCCTCTGCCTTCTCCCACCAGGCCCACAAGCCAAACCAGCTCCAATATTGCCCGGGGTCTTCCCTGATCTGCCTCTCCCCGGCTTTGACCACCTCCCGCATGATGATGGCGATATCCTGCTTGCGATCTCCGGTGAGCTGATATGAGAGGGGTTCATAGATAACCAGCCTTCGGTCGGCGAGACGCTTTCCCCGCAGGTGGCAGATGGGCACGATAGGGGCCCCGCTATCGTACGCGAAGTGGGCGATCCCGCTGGCGATGGCCGCCGGGCGACCAAAAAAATCCACCACGTGGCTTCCCTCCACGTCAAAGGTGAGCCCTACCCGCTTGCCTTTGGCTAGATGCTCCCTCACTTTTTTTATGGTATCTTGACCCGCCCAGAAGACCGGTTGCTCTGGATCGCAACCTAGGGATTGGCCAAAGAGGGCCATGGTGGTCACGAAACGGGGAAGGGGTGTGGAGTCCGGATGCCAGAGAATAGGGGTGTAAGGCCTCCCCAAGCGTGCCATGATCGCGTGTATTAGCACCGCGGCGCCATGGTGGGCGGCTAGCACGAATACGCCTTTGCCCTGTTTATCCGCTCGGTCGAAGTATTCAAGTCCCTCTATACGCATCTCTCCCATGTATCGCTCTCCGTATTTCCAAAAGACGAAGTAGTCCATGATAGACATGATATATGCGGTGCAGACCTCCCTCCCGATCCTGGCTATCTCCCGCCGGTCGTTGATTTCCGGCAGGGCGTCGGAAAGCTTAAGCAGAAGACCCTCGCGCATCCTGGGACGCCCATAGAAGATGGCGTAACCCAGCAGGTTGAAGAAGCCGTAGATCACCGAGAGGGGAAAGATTCTGGAAATAATTTTAGTAAAGTTGAAGATGCCTACCAGGGTGTAATCCACCGTTTTGAAGAAGAGCTTGCGCGCCCCCGTCATCTCATCCATTCAAACCATTCCCCTTTTGTCCACGCTTCATCCGGATAATTAATAATTATATACTTCTCTTCAATATGAAAACACTCTATCTTGGTTCGAAACGGTCGCCGATGAATGCCAAGGGATGGGAAGATTTCTCGGAAGGCAATATCAGCCGCTTAGCGACGGCGAGGGAACGAGCCATCAACCCTCTATGCTCCCTCCCAACGCCCAACCGGCAAGGACAAAGCCTTAATATCTCCTCCTGCCAAGACTTCGGCGGGGAAATTTCGTCTCGGTCAAAGAATTCTCAGCAAATTTTACATTATGTAAAATAAAGAGAATATTTGTTCTCCGTGCAAAAGCTTCTTTTTCGGCGGGCAAGGAACCTTTTCTTCCACCCTGGATACGATGGATAACTGTCTCGCCTACCCAGGGCTTTCAAAAATTCATCTCCCCGATTCCACCCCCTGAATCCATCAGTTCCACCAAGATAAAATACCCTCAATCTCCGCCACCCCATCATGAGCAACCCTTATATCCTCCCTCTGTCTGCCCAGATTTAACTGTTGCGCTCTGACTATCTGGGCCTGCCGCCATACGGATTTTTTCAGATAACCGCGGTTGACTCCCTGCGACGCGACGTAGTATCTCAACACCGCCAGAGCCAAGGAATCGCATGCCACCCGGTCCTTTGAAGCAAGTATAAGCCTGGGGTGGACGTAATCCATTTTCCAGGAGGCCGGACCTCCAGTGAGTATCACGGTCAAGGCGTCGACCACGTTCATGATGTGCGCCGGCACCGCCAAGTTCAGTTCGGCGATCTTTTCACCCAGATTCGCCTGATGTATTCCCCTGGCGCCCCCGGCGATCCTGGTATGCCGGGATACCACTCCCACATGATTCTTTATGCAACAGGTATAGTCCGCGTTGGAGAAAGAGATGGCTTCGTGATTCTTCAACATGGGAAGGTTGATAAAGTGATCGAACCTTGAGTCAACCAGAGATTGCGGTATCTGGATATTGAAGGTGATGTTATAAAAATCGAAACTGGTGGCCTCCACGTACTCTTCATCCTCCCAGGCGAGAAAGTTGACCCTCTCCGATTGAACGACTTCGTACAGCCCTACTTTTTAGCCACCTCCAGGGTGGAGAGATCCATATAGGAATACGCCTCCGCCACGGTGATGTTTTTCGCCTCCGTTCTCTCCTTCACCGCCTTGATCACCGCACGCAAAACCTCCGGATGGGTGGTCACCCTAGTGGCGGCGGCGTAGGCGGTGGTCATATTGGGATTGATAACCACCCTGTCCCCATGCTTTATCTCCTCAATCCCACCAGCCATCTCCATAGCCCGATTGACCGAAGAGCGAATATCTTGCGACCTAACAATGGAAACCATACCCTCTCCGGTGGGGGGAGGCGGCTTCTCCAACCTAAACACATCCTGAGCCCAACCCTCATCTTGGACACGATTCGAGCCGCAACCCAGAGGCAGGCTCAGGCTAGCGATGGCGACACCGGATATCTTCAGGAAATCCCTGCAGCTGATCCCTTCAACTTGGAATAATCTCTCTGGCCCATCCATCCTTAAATCGTTCCTCCCAATCTCACGCCACCATATGGCAACTCCAAGCCGATCGCTTCCACTTTCGAACGCCTGGCTCGCCCAATCCTCTCTTTACCGGGATAAGGCTTACCCGATCCGATGGCGAGAACGTCGTTTCCTGAAAGCCCCTAAGAGGTTCAGAGCGTGCTCACCCGCACTTCCACCTCTTTTCCGGAGGGAAGATCGAAATAGATGGAGAATTGGACCCATTCCGGTCGAGCGGGAATTCTGCTAAACGTGTAGCTGGTGGCGCCGCTCACCTGGTAAACACCTGGCTCTTGGTAAGGCAGGTAGAATTCCAGATAAGCGCCGCGGAAATCCTTTTCCAAAGAGTTGGTCACCCTGCAACTAACCTCCATATCCCCCCTCCCCCATACCCCTCCGTTGGAGAGCTCGCAATCGATGGCTGGGTCGCGGAGGGCATCCAGGTTGATGGTCTGCCCCGGGCTGACGCCCCTATAATACGGCAATGAATATGGAGGTTTCAGGTAGTTCCAGCTGGTAACCTGACCGCCGCTGATCTCCACCAGCCGATAACCGGGATAAAAGGTTCCCATACCCGCCTCCGGCTCCAAGCAGGTGGTGTTGACATAATGGGTGAAACCCCCTCCCCCGCTCCAAGGTATGCTGGTGACGAGATCGTGATGGTGATGCCCGCTCATGTACAGATTCACCCGGTTATCCGCCAAAAGTTTCAATAGCGCTCGCCTACCTTCTCCCTTGCCTCCCAGGTGATAGGTGCCGAAATAATCGTCGTCCCAGGAACTTTGCTGGGCGGGATCGTGATGGGAGAAAGCCAAGCGCAGCTCCGCTCCTCGATGCGCCGAAAGGTCGTCACGAATCCAAGCTAATTGGCCTTCGTATCTTTGGGGAGGAGGAACATGTTCATCCCCGAAGAGGTCACCTCCTCCGCGCACCTGTCCTTTCCACTTCTTTGGCTCCAGGATGTGAGCCCATTCGTAATAGGGACCTCTGTCCAAGGCGCGGTCCTCGAGGGTCCAGTCGGAGGTATCTATCATGATGTAATGGTGATTGCCGTAATCGAAGGAGTAATAGAGAGGTCCAAGGCTCTCTGTCCACCATTTAACCCCGTCCTTCACTCTGTCGTAATAGGTGTCGTGATTGCCGGGGATACAGAAACAGGGTACCTCCAAAGCGAGCATCTCACGGTAAGCCCAGGGATATTCATAATCATACTCCGTGGACCCACCACGTCCTCCGCCAGGGGGCCAGTCTTCAGGCATATACCTCTGGCCGAAGACCAAGTCCCCGGTGAATACCGCGAAGTCGGGATGGATAAGGTTGATCTGTTGAATGGCCTTGCGTAGATAGTAAGCCTCATGGATATCCCTATCGTGAGGGGAATAACCGGGATAATCCACGTCCACCACATGGACGTCGGTGAATTGCACCACCTCGTATTCACTCTTGATTTCTGTGGCCACCGAGAGACAGTGGGGCTGGCTGTCGAGGATTTCCTCCCCGTCTGCTTCCACCTGCACTTCCAAATCGTAGAGATCGGGAGGTATATCTTGGGGAACTCTCACTCTAACCCGCCACACCTCGTAGACTTCCCTGCCCGATCCTTCCACCCAATGCGCACTTCTCCCGAAATCGGCTCCCTCTACCTCCAGCTGAGCAGTATAGGGGGCGAATGAATTGCTGGAGGAGACGCTAACTTGCCAGCTCTTTAACTGGGTGGGTTGTCTCGCTCCAGGCATATCCCTAGTGAAATCAAACTCCAAGAGAAAATCCCCACCCACCTTCACTATCTGCGGATATCCCAGGGTGGGATAGATGAGCTCATCGATCTTGGGCCAAGTTCCCTCTGATGATTTATCCACCCTTTGGGAAAGGGTTTTTCGCCCACAGCCTGAGGGAGCCAGGACCACCACCAAGATCGCCATGATCATCACAGCCGCCATCAGCCGGTAATACCTTTTTACGACAGCGCTCACGTTCCCCACTCCTTCTCGAAAGGTGAAATTTCTTATCCAACAGGATCGTTCCCTATATTTTACCACCTCTCAACAGATGGCTTTCCTAAGCGGAAAGGATACTATCGGCAGCTTGGCAGGGTAAAAGGATTCACATATAGCTGATCCCAACGGAAAATGGCATTTCCAGCCTGTTTGACTTCGGAATCATCAGTAATCAAGGCCGAAAGGGCTTAAATCTCCATAACACGCCAGTTGGTCGAATGCGCCCATGACCGCTTTCTCATAGTTCCATGCTATTATATGTTAACAATATGTAACTTTTGAGCATTGTAGCGATCACGTCACTTGCGCGGTCACCTAGCAAGAAGCGAGCGAGTGGGTTAAACCAGAACTTCAACCATAAAGGGGCTTTTGGGGAAAAGCATCTCAATATTTCACATAATATCTCTTGAGCATTGTAGCGATCACGTCACTTGCGCGGTCACCTAGCAAGAAGCGAGCGAGTGGGTTAAACCAGAACTTCAACCATAAAGGGGCGCCGGGGAAAAGCATGCCTATAAAATAGAAAATCCCGCCTTGGCGTACACAACGGACGCCATACCCAGTTTCTGCCCCATCCATCCTAGAATCCCAGTAAAACGCCTTCTCGCCACCGACCCCAGCCGCTACTCGTTCATTTGGGCTTGGTTCGACCCTTAGCCGCCATGCCGTCCAAGATGCGGTCGGCGAGGCGAGGGGCGATTCCGTTGACCCGGTAGAGCAACTTACTGTTGAAATCGCAGATGATAATGAATTTGCCTTTCTTAAAACCCCGGATAAAACGGGACGCCACATGGGCGGGGGAGGCGGGAGGGGTGGACCCAGCGATAGCCTCGGTCTCTGCGGGCCTTACCTCTTTCTCTTCCCGGAATCCCGGAGTGTCGGTATCTGGCGGGCATAGAACGGTCACCTGCAGCCCCCGATCCTTTAGTTCCGCCCTGATCACTTCGGCCAGGCCTATAAGCGCCGCCTTGGTGGGGCTATAGGTGGAATAGCCGAAAATGCCTTTGAGGCCCGCCGGGGAAGAAGTGAAGGTGACCGCGCTTTGGGTACGGCTCAACAGATGCGGAAGCGCGGCTTTGGTGGAGTAGAGCGACCCCAGGTAGTTGGTCTTCAGTACCGTTTCGAAGTCCTCCACCGGTATCTTCTCGAAATAACCAGGTATGACGATTCCGGCGTTATTCACCAACACATCGATGCCACCCGCTTGGGAAGCTATCCCATCGATGACTCGGGATATCCCCTCTCGGTCGGTAACGTCGCCTGGGTGAGCCCCCACACGTCGCCCCGTTAGCGCGTCCTTTTCCAGCTCATCCACCGCCGCCTCCAGTTTCTCCCGGTTGCGAGCAATGATGTACACGTTAGCCCCCTCTTTCAGAAAGGCCCGCGCCACCTCCTTCCCAATCCCGTACGATCCACCGGTTATCACCACGTTCTTTCCATCCAAATCCTTCATTTTAACCACCTTCGTGACTTTATTCTCCATTTACACATCCGCTAATTCAAGAATCTATCAGCTTGATATTTAATTTCCCCCACCGCGCCAGGTTAAACCACCAGGCTCTACCCACTGCATCCTTATCTTAAACGCCAACGGCGCCTCAAGCAATACGATTAAAATTCCCTCCCACGGCGAAAAACGGAAGCCCCATCACCGGGAAGAAAACCTCTCCCTTTCAACGAACACGCCTCGCCCCCCACAATAAAAATGCGCCGGATCTTACCAATCAGATCCCATCGACCGGGTCATAAAGACAAAGAAACCCCAGCTGCCAACTGAACTTAAGATTAGTCTTCCCTAACCAATTGGCTGATTAGAACATACTAACTAGATCGGATTATAGGCTCTTAAAAATTACGGGTTTCCTGCTCTTCTTTATAAGTTCGTCTTCGCCATGAGGTCAATCCCTGTAGTAAAGACAGAGAGGCGCCCGCCATTATTTTTCCCGTAGTTGAAATATCGGATGCGCTCACAGAGAAAATTTGCGTGATTGCGGGTTCTCTGGGTGTAACCGAATATCATCAAAGGGTATAGCCCACTTAGCCAATTTCGCCTTATCCGCGTTTATATTCACTGAAGCCCCGCGTGTACTACCCACGACCAAGATGGCTTCTCCCGCAAAACCATTTTCACAGGCAATCTTAATGTTTATCTCCGCGGTGTTGCCGAAGAAGTTACAGATAATAACCCATTCCTGGAACCCCGTAGTGGTGACGCCCTCCGCGAAACCCCATCTTGAACCACCTGGGCATCGTCGAATCTCTGAATCCAGGGTTGCGCCGAACCCAGCCGCGCTTGAGCGGGCTTTAAGCTAGGTACTTGGAAAAGCGCCAATCCGCCCGTCAAATCTCCTTGTCGGCAGCAGCATCAATATTCCCGCGAGGATTATTACGCAAGGGCTTATCAGTGCTAGCCTTATCTTACATCTCTCTATACTCTACCATCTCTAACCCCTTGAAGCCCGTGCCCATTTACGGAAATCGCCCCTTTCTATCCCATGAATGCGACGTTTTGATTCCAAAACTCTAATTCAAACACTCAAGAAAAATTAATCCAAAGGTATTCAGAAAAGGATAGTTTCGTATTTACCCTGCTTTGAAAACTCATGCCAATTTATTACATCATCTTTTGAAAAAGTTTCGAACTTCCCTCCAATATAAGAAATCCACCACCCAGCCAAGTATGAAAATTTGATGAGTTTGCCAGAGGCATGGGAAAGAAATAATAGTATCGGTTGATAGAATATATATGATTCGATATGATACATGACTTGATATGATTAGCAAGCCCAATTAGGGAAGGAAAAGTGTCGCCGTAATGAATCCGTAAAGCGAGGCCTGTGGGAGATGCTCTACCGCACGGTGAAAAATACAGGGGATTCGCTATCCGTTTTGGGATTTGGATGCATGCGTCTGCCAGGAGGAGAGGAAAAAATCGACGAGGAGAGAGCCGCCAGGCAGATTCGCTACGCCATCGATGGAGGAGTGAATTACCTGGACACCGCCTACCTCTATCACCGGGGAGCCTGCGAACCCTTTCTGGGAAAGATTCTCTCCCAAGATTTGAGGGAAAAGGTTAAACTAGCCACCAAGATGCCCCACTGGGTCATCAACAGCCCGAAGGAGATGGAAATAATCTTCCGTTCCCAACTGGAAAGATTAAAGACGGAATATATCGATTACTACCTCCTCCATGCCCTCGACCGGAAGGTTTGGGAGAAGATGAAGGGTCTGGGAGCGTTGGATTTTCTGGAGAGGGCCAAAAGAGAGGGGCTCATCCTCAACACCGGGTTCTCTTTCCACGGAGACCTAGCAATCTTCAAAGAGATAGTGAATTCATATAGTTGGAACGTCTGCCAGATACAGTATAACTTCCTTGACGAGAAAAACCAGGCAGGCACCGAGGGTCTAGAATATGCCGCCGCCCGGGGCCTGGGCGTAATCGTTATGGAGCCTCTGCGAGGAGGAAATCTCACCAAAAGGATTCCTTCGGAGGTAATGGCCTCATGGAATGAGGCCAAGGTGAGACGCAGCCCGGCGGAGTGGGCGCTCCGCTGGGTATGGAATCGACCGGAAGTGACCGTGGTTTTGTCTGGAATGAACCAGGAGGAACATGTCGAGGAAAACCTGCGCGCAGCGGATGAAGCCTACCCCAACTCCCTCACTGAGGAAGAGCTCCAGCTAATCAAAAGGGTGGAGGAAGCCTACCGTCGGCTGATGAAGGTTGGCTGTACTGGATGTGGATACTGTATGCCCTGCCCCCAGGGTGTGAACATTCCAGGCTGCTTGGAAATTTACAATAATAAATTTATGTTTGGGGACGAGAGGGCTGATTTTATGTACATGGCTCGCTACTGCTCCCCCTCGGTTTCCCCGTCCTACGCTTCCCTGTGTGACGACTGTGGGAGCTGCGCGGAGCTCTGCCCCCAACATCTGCCCATCCCCGATCTCCTTCGGGAAGTGGCGAACGCATTCGACCGCCGTCTGTTGAACTAACTCTACCTGGATTCATATCCCATAATATGCATTTTAATTTTACACTATGTATTTTTTACATTACGTATTTATATATTTAACAAACCGTGATCCCTAATGCGCCGCGGTAATACTTCCAGATTTCTGCGGGAGCGGATCTTACTCGCATAAGAGTTCAGCCCCTTTATCAAAAACACGAACTTTTCCGTCCGCTTAGTCGATCGACGAAGGAGATGACATCGCAAAGGCCATTGGGGGCTGATAGGTGGGATCCGGGTGCGATCGCTCGTGACTTCGCTTTCTCCCTCACCCCAGGCGAGAAATCTCTTCGGGGAAGCACCCCGGAAAAGCGAGGTGAGCCAGTTCCAAGCTGGGGAGCTGGGAAGGTCCTCGAACCGGTCTATCGCCGAAAACAGAAATGGAGCCGACGAGGAGACTCGAACTCCTGACCTGCGCATTACGAGTGCGCTGCTCTACCTACTGAGCTACGTCGGCCCCGGATGATCTTTTTCAAGCTATACTATCATTTAATAATATATCAAAACAGTAAATGAATTAAAAAAATGAAAGTCCATAGGTGTATATACCCATCTTTTGCTAGCGAATCGAATAAGCGATCGGCGTCTCTTTACCTGAAGCAGGTAAAATCCACCTCTGCGGGTTGCGCGCCCGATCAGGGAACTC
>JACVIX010000052.1 GCA_015711725.1 Candidatus Geothermincola primus
CGAAGAATTTATGGTTAGCGAGCTCGATAAAGAACCGGGAATATTTGCCCAAGATATGCTTATAAGTAAAGTTCATCTTCCACTCGATCCGCATGATCTGGCGAAAATCTTTCCAGGGATCGCCCTCTGGATGCTGAAAAGCCATAGGGTCTTCCGCGGTAAAAACTTCCATCAAGTTGCTGATCAGCTCCAATCCCATGCTTAATCCCTCCTCTCAAATATATTGATAACGCAGAAGGTGCCGGTGCCCCCGTGGGAATCCATCCCACCTCTCTTGGCATTCAGCTCCACCTGGCGTTTGGGATGCGCCTCCTGCCTGAGTTGTCTCAGCACTTCCACGCCTTGGGCTATTCCAGTGGCCCCTACCGGGTGCCCGAATCCGATAAGTCCACCGGAGGTATTGGTGGGGAGCTCGCCTCCCAGATCGAAAACTCCCTTTTCCATTAAGGGCCCGCTCTCGCCCTCCTTGCAGAACCCCAGATCCTCGTAGCTCACCAGTTCCACTCCGGAATAGGCATCATGGACCTCGAAACAGTCGAAGTCCTTTAGGGGATTTTTGACCCCAGCCATCTTGTAAGCCTGCCGAGCCGCCTCCCTCTTCCCTCGAAAATGAGTTATTCCTGGATAGGGGAAAGGTCGATCCGCCAGCCGCATAAAATCGGTCCCGCAACCTGTCCCGGTCAGCTCTATGGTGGGTTTCTGCTCCCATGTGCCGCAGTGCTTCTTAGCCCAATCCTCTGTGGCGAAGATAAGACAGGCGGCTCCGTCGGAAAGCAGGCAGTTGTCTAAAAGCTTGTAGGGATAGGTGATCATCCTTGAATTCATCACGTCTTCCACCGTGATATCCATGGGGTAATGTGCCTTGGGGTTGTACATGGCGTTGCGGTGATTTTTCACGCTGACCATGGCGAACTGTTCCTCTTTAGTGCCATATCTTTCCATGTGGGAGACCATCATCATGGCGTAATAAGCGATATAAAACCCGGCGACCTGCACCTCCCAGTCGGTGTCGGAGGCTAGAGCGATGAACTGCTGAGCCACGTCCGAGGGAACATGGCGTCCCATATTCTCGCCGCCGAAAATGATCATGGAATCGCAGAGCCCCGACATGATGTAGGCGTAGGCGTTGCGTATCGCCAGTCCTCCCGTCCCGCCGCCGCCCTCAACGCGCACGTTGGGCTTGGGGCACATGCCGATGTTGTCGTGGAATATAGCCCCCGCTTTCAATTGCTTATCGAAGTGGTCACTGAAGTAGCTGGTGGTACTATGTTCTATATCCTCGATCCTCACACCAGCGTCCTCGAGAGCCTCCAGGACCGCCTCATTGATCCAGTCCCTTAAATTTCCGTCAACCCTTTCAGCCGCAAATTTAGAGATACCACCTCCTAAAACATATACTCTTCTTTTCTTGTTCAGAATCTCCATCTCTTCCCTCCCTCCTTACGTTTCTTTGTCAAGTTTCACTCCGCTTGCATGTGGGGTTTGGCGAACTCGAAATACGCCGCCGCTATGTCGCGTAGGTTTTTCTCCATCTCCTCCGGGAATTCGCGCGCAACCTTGGCGGGGACTCCCCTCACCAGAGACCTGGGCGGCACCATCATACCCTCCGGCACCACTGCCCCCGCAGCCACCACGCTACCGTGCCCGATGTTGGCGCCATCCAAAATCACCGAGTTCATGCCGATGATGCAGTTGTCCTCCACCACCGCGCCATGCAAAACTGCGGCGTGTCCCACCGTCACATAGCTTCCTATGGTGACCGGTCCATGCAAAACGCAGCAGTCCTGTATGCTACTGCCCTCCCCTATCACGATCTCGCCGCGATCCGCCCTCAGGACCGCGTTGAACCATATGCTCACCTTGGAAGCGACGCTAACTGAGCCGATAAGTTTGGCTCCCTCCGCTATGAAGGCATCCTCGGATACCTGAGGTATCTTATCTTTGTAGGGAATGATCATCTTTCTGCGCACCTCCTCCGGTCAGCAGTCCTTAAGCGATAGGGTTGCAAGAGGATTGGTCAACTGGATCTCTCCTGCTACATACCTCGCCTGTCGGCAGTACTTCGAAATGAAGTGACAATATTATATCACTTATCGAGACAGCCAAATACTTCTATCCTTTTTTACAAGTACTTTTATCATGGTTTATCATGGCAGGGCTATCCAAACCACGAAATTTTTTAATAAACTACCGAACATTTCCCTCTGGTTTTCAAATCCTATCGCGGGCCGGATGTAGCCATTGTTATACCTATCCTATTTCCCTCGATAGACGCGTTTCCGGTCTTTCAATACTTGGTGCTCATGTACCAGTCCCAAGGGGTTTTTAAGAGAAGCTTCCTCGCCACCTTCTGCTTTCTCTCCAGGGAGATCTTATCGGTAGAGAGAAACCAGTCGAAAAGCTTCTCCGCCCAGCCATCTAGGGGACCGGGTAAATCGAAGATGCGATGGTAGGTATAGGCGAAAGGTATGAGGTACTCGCTTATCAGCTGCAGCTGGTCTGGCCTGATCTCTTTGAGGTTGAGGGAGGACTCCCGAGTGAAGAGGGTGTCTAAATCTTCTTCCGGCAGAAGCCGCTCTTCCCGACATATATCGTAGAGAATGGTGCCGGGAAAGGGATAGAAGACGGTAATCTGGGTGAGACCCGGCTTCGCTTTCGCGTTGAGCTTAACCGTGTCCAGCACCATGGAGAAGGTTTCCTTGGGAAATCCCATCATGTTCAGAGAAACCGTTCCGATTCCGTACTTCCGACATAGATGGAAGGCTTCGATAATCTTCTCGTCCGACATCCTCCTTCCAAGAATTTCCCGGCGCAGATAGGGATTGCCGCTCTCGATTCCCATACAGATAGTGATACAGCCCGCCTCTTTCAATTTGCGGATCTTATCCTCGTTGAGCAAGTCCACCCGGGAGTTGCAGATAAAGGGCAATTTGATTCTACGGGGATACTCCTTCACGAACTCCTCGAACCACTCCCGGCGCAGAGTAAGTATATCGTCATCGAAGCGCACATGATGAATATTTTCCAGCTTTTCCGCCAACCCCTCGATTTCGCCAAGCAGATGGTCAACGCTTCTGAAGCGCACGTACTTCTCCCGGTTGGGATAACGGCTGCGCTGCACGTGATTGGAGCAGTAATGACAACGATAAGGACAGCCCCGGGACGCCATCACGGTGATGCGTTCCTTCTGATCGGGAGCCATCAGGGAGATATCGAAGATAGAGCGGTCGGGAAGTGGCAGGCTGTCCAGGTCCTCCACCAGTGGCCTCACTGGATTGATGAATTTCTTGCCTTTCCACTTCCCCCACAAGCTGAGGATGTTCTCTACGCTTCCCTTTCCCTCTAGCGCATCAGCCAACTCCACTATTACTCCCTCTCCCTCTCCCACGCATACAAAATCGATATTCTGTTCCTCCAGGCATCCCTGGGGATCGAGGGTGGCGTGGGCTCCCCCTACCACGATGGGCAAATCTAGCTCCTCCTTCACCCACCTGGCCATCTCCCTCACCTTGGGAAACATGGGGGTAGTGCAGGAGAAGCCCAGTAGTTGCGGGCTCTCCTCCTTGACCCTCGTCAGCAGTTCATCCCGGGAAGTGGGTTCCACCAGATGTATAAGGGTCATGTGGTGCCCCGCTTCTTTCAGGGCCGCGGACAGGTAAGCCACACCGAGGTATATCCTTCCCTGGGGCTCCCCCTTGATGTAGCCGGTGAGATAATAATCGGGGTAGACGATGGTGACCTTCAAATCGCTTTCTTCCTCTCACTCTCGCGGCTAGCCTTTTTCGCGCAGAAATTAGGATAACATTTACCCTTCCAACGCAACAAGGGGAATGATGATTAGAACTTCCCGGTTGCGCCCCTATATTTTCATCCCCCACCCTCAGCCTCTCTCACACCCAACACCAGGGTTATTCTTCTGTTTCTCCCGCGAATATTCATGCTAATTGAAGCAAGGTCTAGGCAGGTGATCTTGGAAGAAGCGCCACTCCCAAAAGGAATCCCTTGGCTGTGCCCCGTGAGGACACTCCCTTTCCCCACGGGAAAAGATACAGCGCTCGCAAAGGGATGTGTCCGACTTCCCCCAAGGTTTTTCGCGCGAAAAGTCAGCTTTCCAGCTGCGCTTACCATATAATCTCTATAGAAATGAAATCATATCTAAATAAAAGAGATTTATCTATAAAAAAAGATTATATAATTTCCCCGATCTTCATATTTCCACGGTAACATTCGGAAATTTCAAATTAAAAAATCCCAGAATAACTCTCCCCTATCCCCAAGAGGAAAACACTCGACTGGGGCCATCAGTGGATATGGTTTTAAACAATCTAAGACTAACGCAGATCCGAGATAACAAGAGAGTGGTCTATGAGAGTGGATATGATGGTTTTAAAAAATCCCAGAATAACTCTCCCCTATCCCCAAGTGGAAAACACTCGACTGGGGCCATCAGTGGATATGGTTTTAAACGCAAGTGGCTCAAGTAAAATAGGCTTCATTAAGCATGCGAAGTTTTATCCTCCCCGAGAGATTTCATTCCTCTCCCTTCCCAAAAAACCTGAAAAAATTATCTCCCTATACTCTTGATTTTTCAAAAAGGTTATATTAATATTTCTAATGGATTAGCACTCTATAGGTGAGAGTGCTAACAAATCAAAAGTTAGATTGCTAACAATTAATTGGTTAGATTGCTAATCGTTATCGTCTTCCGGATATAGATAAATCGTGAAAAATGGCGGAAAAATACGATATGAAGGAGGGATGAAGAGATGAAGCTGAAGCCTTTGGGAGATCGGGTAGTGGTAAAGCCCGGCGAAGGCGAAGAGAAAACCGCGAGTGGACTGGTGATACCCGACACCGCCAAAGAAAAGCCTCAGGAGGGTGAAGTGATCGCCGTTGGACCGGGAAGATATGAGGACGGCAAATATGTGCCCATGGAGGTAAAGGTAGGGGACACCATCATCTACTCCAAGTATGGCGGGACCGAGGTCAAGATCGAGGGAGAGGAATATCTCATTCTCAGCGAGAGAGACATACTAGCCATCGTGGAAAAGTAGGTGAGCCAGAGGGCACAATCATCGATTCTTTTTATCTCGTAGAAATCATCAATGAAGGAGGTTAGAGATTATGGCCAAGGAGATAAGATTTGACGAGGAGGCCCGGCGCCTGCTGGAACAAGGCGTGAACAAGCTGGCCGACGCCGTCAGGGTCACCCTCGGGCCCAAGGGGCGAAACGTGGTGCTGGAAAAGAAGTTCGGCGCACCCACCATCACTAATGACGGTGTCACCATCGCCAGGGACATCGAGGTGGAGGATGTCTACGAGAACTGCGGCGTACAGCTAGCCAAAGAGGTCGCCACCAAGACCAATGACGTAGCCGGCGACGGGACCACCACCGCCACCGTTCTCGCCCAGGCTATGGTAAGGGAAGGGATGCGCAACGTGGCCGCTGGAGCCAATCCCATGCTACTCAAGCGGGGAATCGAGAAAGCGGTGGACGCCGTGGTGGAAGCGATTAAAAATTCCGCTAAGGAAGTGGAGACCAAGGAAGAGATCGCCCGTGTCGCCGCCATCTCCGCCGACAACGATGAGGTGGGCGATATCATCGCCGACGCCATGGAGAAGGTGGGCAAAGACGGCGTGATTACCGTGGAGGAATCCCAGACTTTCGGAATGTCCTTCGAGGTGGTGGAGGGACTCCAGTTCGATAAGGGTTATCTCTCCCCCTATATGGTGACCGATGCTGAGAGGATGGAGGCGGTGCTCGACGACCCCCTGATTCTCATCGCCAATCAGAAGATCAGCGCCATAGCTGACTTGCTGCCGGTGCTAGAGAAGGTCATGCAGGCTGGCAAACCCTTGCTGGTCATAGCCGAAGACGTGGAGGGCGAAGCCCTCGCCACTCTGGTGGTCAACAAGATTCGCGGAACCTTCCAGTCGGTGGCGGTGAAAGCTCCCGGATTCGGGGATCGCCGTAAGGCAATGCTGCAGGATATCGCCATAGTCACCGGCGGGCAGGTAATCAGCGAGGAACTGGGTATCAAGCTGGAGAACACAACTCTGGACATGCTGGGCAAGGCCCGCCAGATCAAAGTCTCCAAGGAGGAAACCATTATCGTGGAGGGCCAGGGCGATCCCGACGCCATAAAAGGTCGCATTAATCAGATCAAGGCGGAGATCGAGCGGAGCGATTCCGAGTTCGACCGCGAGAAATTGCAGGAGCGCCTAGCCAAGCTATCCGGCGGCGTGGCCGTGATCAAGGTAGGAGCCGCCACCGAGGTTGAGCTCAAGGAGAGAAAACATCGTATCGAGGACGCCCTCTCCGCAACCAAAGCCGCCGTGGAGGAAGGCATCGTGGCTGGAGGCGGGGTGGTTCTAGTTAACGCCATCGACAGCGTGGATACCTCCAATATGGACGGCGACATCAAGACCGGGGCTGAGATCGTGAAGAGAGCCCTGGAGGAACCGCTTCGTCAGATAGCCACCAACGCTGGGGCGGAAGGTTCCGTGGTGGTGGAAAAGGTGAAGAGCCTGGAGAAGGGCATGGGATTCAACGCCCTCACCGGCGAGTACGTGGACATGGTGAAGGAGGGCATTATCGATCCCGCCAAGGTAACCCGTTCCGCGCTGCAGAACGCCGCTTCCATCGCGGGGCTCATCCTCACCACCGAAGCGGTAGTGGCTGAGGTTCCCGAGAAAGAAGCCGCCGGGGCGGGTATGGGCGGCATGCCCCCCGGAATGATGTAATAACACATTGTAAAAAATCTCCCTTCAAGATGGGAAAGGCGGTCTTTCGAGACCGCCTTTCCTTATGCTCCACTCATACGAGAACTTCCATCGTCTGAGCGATTAAACATAAACCGCATGCCCCTTAAGCTCTCGAGAGATAAAGGAATCACAATAGACCGCAAAGCGAGGCTAGCATCTCTTTATGATACGGTGCGCGCTAAAAAGTTCCCTTCTATCTCCGCAAACCTCCTGAGAGCGAGGCTAGCGTCTCTTTATGATACGATGCGCGTAGTATCCCCTCGCTGGACGTGGGTACTTGATTCTCGCCGCCACAATATAATCAGTTATCTTCAAGGGGCGAATTGGTCGTGGGAATTCCCTTCCCTGCGCGCCCTTCTCGGTATCTCCGACTAAGCATACTCACTGGTCACCGGCGGTGACCTTATGCTATCTTTAAAAAAACGACACCGTTTAAAAATATTCGCCTGAAAATATGTTTGAAAGTGAGCATAATATCGGTACCCTGCGCTTGAATCTGGCAAAGGAGGTGCCACATGTCCGATTACGAGGAAGGGAAGAGCCGCTGGTGGGGATGGGGGAACTTGGACAAGACCTTCGACCTGGAGGAAAGGGAAAACCTTCTCCCCTTTCTCATGGAAAGACTAGGCTTCACTCCTGATAGACAACATTTTACCGATCCCACCCTGGATGAATTCACTCTGCCCCAGCCTAGAATTCCCGACGAGGCGTTTAGAAAATTGGAGGAAACGTTGGGGAAAGACAATGTATCCTCACAACCTTTCCACCGGATCAGCCATTCCATGGGCAAGAGCTACCGTGATCTGTTGCGTTGGAGGCTGCGCCAGCTGGAGCGGCCAGTAGACGTGGTGGTCTGGCCCCGGGAAGAGCGGGAAGTTATCTTTACACTCGATTTGGCTAAAAAATACAACCTGATGGTGATCCCCTTCGGGGGTGGATCCAGCGTTACCGGGGGGGTGGAAGCGCTGGGCGCGGAGAGATACTCCGGCGTGATCAGCGTGGATATGGCGCGCATGAATCGACTGCTCCGGGTGGACCCCACATCCCACACGGCCACCGCGCAAGCAGGCATTCAAGGTCCCGATTTAGAGGAAGGCCTTAACGCCCAAGGCTTCACCATGGGTCATTTTCCCGAGAGCTTCCACCATTCCAGCTTGGGTGGATGGATCGTCACCCGCTCGGCGGGGAGGATGTCCACCGGTTACGGAAAGATCGAGGACATGGTAATATCCCTTAAAATGGCTACCCCGGAGGGGATAATCTCCACCAAAAGAACGCCCCACACCGCTGCGGGCCCCTCGCTTTTGGACCTTTGCATCGGTTCCGAGGGCACACTGGGCATTCTCACCGAAGCCACCATGCGTATTCGTCCCTATCCCAATGTCTTCGACTATCACGGACTCATCTTCCGCAACTTTCCGGCAGGAGTCTCCGCCATCCGAGAGATTCTTCAGGCGGACGTCCTGCCGGCGTGCATCCGTCTCTCCGACCGCTCGGAAACCGCGCTGGCGCAGGCGGTGCGCTCCACCGGGGGAAGCCCGCTTAAGCGTAAGGCTGAGAATATGGTATTGCGCCTGCTGGCGAGCAGGGGATACTCCTTCGATGACGGGGCTTTCATGGTCATCGGCTTCGAGGGAGAAAGAGAGAAAGTGGACGAGACCAGAGCCGCCGCTCTGACCATCTGCCGTAAGTTAGGAGGCTTCCATCTGGGCACCAGCCCGGGAAAACAATGGTATCGCTCCCGATACGATATGCCCTACTTCCGGGACATGCTGCTCAACTGGGGTATTATGGTGGACACTCTGGAGACCGCCACCACCTGGGATAATTTACTCCATCTCTATGGAGAGGTGCGGCGGGCTATCAGGGAAGCTATAGAGGAAGGCGGAAAGAGCGGTATCATAGCCTGTCACGTCTCTCATTCCTACAAGGAAGGCGCCTCTCTCTACTATACTTTCCTGGCTCCCATGGAGGAAGGCAACGAGCTAGGGCAGTGGCTACGGGTAAAACGAGCCGCCACCGACGCCATCTGCGAATACGGTGGAACCATCACCCATCACCACGGAGTGGGATACGAACACGCCCCTTGGATGGAGAGAGAGGTGGGAAGGGAGGGCTTGCGGGTTCTCCAATCCCTGAAAAGCACCTTGGACCCACAAGGGATAATGAATCCCGGAAAGCTGCTTCCTTGAAGCTAGCGTCAGTTCAGAGAGATAAGCGATGAAACTGACCCGACTATTGAAGACGGAACCGGTGACGGTGGGCTTTCTCACTTTGGACGAGATATCCAACAATATGGTGGAAGAGACCCTCGCCGAGATTTCCTCCTCTCTTTCCCAAACATTTCCCGAATTCGCTTGGGAATTCACTCATCTAAACGAGGAGATGGATTTGGAAGATCCATTGAAGACCTTACCTCTGCTGGATAAAGCATATCTGAACATGCTGGAGCGCAGGTGGGCTTTTTGTTTCGTGGTGACGGAAAGGAGGATGGACCCTCGGGAGAGTAGAGGCGGCTGGATGAAGATCTCCATCAGCCATTCCGCTGCGGTGCTCTCCCTGCATAAACTGGCGCCTCTGGCCAGCGAGATGGAGTTGGCCCGACCTATTTTCATAGACCTAGTCGAGGAGGCTTTCGCTCGATTGAACGGTTTACAGAAGACCCCCGTAAACATCTTGCTCAAGGAGAAAGCGGGACGCTATTTCACGCCAGAGGACAAAGAGGTGATCATCAAACATCTAAAAGAGGTGGCGCAGGTGGTTCCCCAGGAGAGACTGCGTGAAGCTTCGAGGATATTTTATTACCTATGGGTGATCGTCAGGCATCCCCTATGGATAGCACGGGCCACCCTCTCCCATCGTCCCTGGTCCATGATCTATCGATCCACCCGTCTGGTCTTCGCCGCCATCGCCGCCATGATCCTCTCCGTGGTCACCGTGGAGTTCTGGGATCTGGCGGTAAATCAGAATATATGGAGGACCCTGTCGCTGGGAGTGGGGCTAGTGATCCTGGCCTCCATCTTCGTCATCTGGAAGCACCACCTACTAGCTCAGGGTGGAAGGGGGGAAAGAAGCACTCAGATGGCGGTGTTCAAGATATCCACCGTGCTTACCTTGCTTATAGGATTCGTGTTGCTCTTCGTCACCCTCTTCGCGGTGAACCTTCTGCTCACTTTCGCCATTTTTCCTAGGACTCTGGTGAGCAAATGGCTCAATCTGGAGAGCGCGTCCAAAGTCCCGGTGAGCAATTACATCAGGGTCTCCCTGTTGGTGAGCTGCCTGGCTCTGGCGGTAGGCGCTCTGGGGGCGGGTTTGGAGGAGAGCGAGAATTTCCGATATCTATTGTATGGAAGCGGAAGAGATTGAGAGAGGCGAGTGTCCATGGAGAAGCTCCCAGTCTTCGTATATGGAACCCTGAAACCGGAGGGCAAGCTCTACCACCACATCGCGCATACCGTCCGCGAGATCGTCCCCGCTTCCATTCGCGGGCAGCTCTACGATACCCCCTTCGGATATCCCTTGCTGCTCCACCCAGGCGACGAGGGCTATCCTCATATAAGCGGATTTCTTCTCATTGCCATCGACGAGTTCTATGAGGAGATGGTGCGTACCATCGACGTTATCGAAGGGGAGGCGGGATTTGAAAAGGGTGTGGGAGAGGTGCTCATGGAAAGCGGCCAAGTGGTCCAAGCTATCATTTATTTCTTCCGCGAGCCTCCTCGTTACGCCCATCCCTACCCGGGAACCTGCTGGCCATGAGCAACCTTGCCCATGTCTGGGTTTCCGCCCAGCCGCCCAACTCTCAAACCATAGGAGAACCCCTTTTCTGTTTCACGAAGAGGCATGCGTTCCCAACATATCCGAAATCAGATTAAGCGAGAAAATATCCAATTCCGGCATCAATATTTATTCATATTGCTTACATTATGTAATTTGTATATCGGTGGTAGGCTTAGGATTAAGGAGATGGCGGTAGTCACTCGCATTCGAAACTTTACGCGTTTTTCTCCATCCTGTTGCGCTCCTCATGACGTCGCGTATTTTCACTCGCCCATCAAAGCCTCAAGCCTCATGATCTAGCTTGCACCGTCATTTAAAGCCTTCTCTATTCCGCGTATCCACCTATTTTCCTCTGCCTCCCATATAGGCGAGAATATACAAGAACGAGCTTGATTATGACGCTCGTGATATAGAACAACTCCATCCTTATGCGTGAGAAACCGGCTTTTATAAAGACGCTTCCTCTATCTCCTTGTTCAACCTTTATCTTCCCTTGCCTTCCCGGCGGGGAGAGCAATATAGACGCTCACTCCTCCGCCGGCGGAACCTTCTACCCAGAGACGCCCCTTCTGAGCCTCCAGCAGCATACGTGCTAGGTAGACGCTCAACGTGATGGAGGAGAAGTCATCTTCCATTTCCAGGGGATCCCCCAACTTCCACATAGCCAGGGTCTTTATCCGTTCAGGTGAATATTCCAAACCACTTCCTCTCATACGAATAACCGCCTCGCTATCGTGAGGGTTTCCCCAGATGGAAACTATGGACTTCTCCTGAGCGTGTCGGAGCAATAAATCCAAAATGTTGTAGAAAACATCGAAGAGGCGGGATGGGTCCCCTTTTACCAAGGGAAAACGTCGGTCAAACCTGCGGATTACCGAAACGCCTTTTTCCGAGTAAAATCCCTGGAGCAGTTCCACCACTTCCCCCACCAGATCCTCCGCGTTCACCAGGGAGAGGCCAGTTTGGGACTCCTGAACGCGCAGGTTCAGGAGCCGGTAGATATTGTTGTGAATACCGTCCATGCGCGAGGCGGATACGCTGATGAATCTTGTGTATTCCTTTCTCTGCTCCTCGTCGAGGTGGTCCCAGTAGGCGTTCAGGGTGGTGGCATAGCCGATGATGGAGGTGAGGGGATGCTTTATCTCTCTCAGGGAAATACCTATTAGCTTTCTTATCTCCTCGCCCTGGGCTACCTCGTAGTTGTGAGCTTCCTGGGTAGCGGCTAACTCCAGTTCCCGCTCGGCCAACTGCTGCTTGTGGAGTTCCGCCTCTTCCCTGGACTTGCCCCATCTGAAGCCGAAGAGAAAGGAGATGAGCGGGAGTAGGAAGAGAGCCAGGAAGGGGAGAGGGGAAGAGGTAAAAGAACTCAATCCCTCCGTGGAGGTTATGGCGTAGACCACCAGGAAGATTGCCAAAAATAACAGATTGAAAAAATATGCCATCAGGCCATATCTCAATGAAAGTTTCATTCTTTTTTTCTCCATCACCATCTCCGGCAGCCGCCCCATCATCTTGGAAGGACGTTATAATCAAATTCTAACAAAATACTCTGAATAAGACATGAACTTTTCACCCCTCACTTTATATCTTTTTTCCTTTGTGGGTTATTCACTTCCCCTGGGAGACGTATAAGTCTCGAAAGATGAGCGGCTCCCACTTCGTCTCCTCCAACATGATGCGCTCGTAAAAACGTTTTCCTCTAGATGCTAGTTTTGGACTTTGCTCGGCCTTACGGCTAGCCTTGTGGTATCTTTAAGTAGTTGATTCTGAGCACGAAGGCATAACAAGGAGGGGCATCCCGGGTGTTGATCTGCGCCTCAAAATCTCTCACCAGCTCAAGCTGATACCTAAGCTGCAGAGGAAGACGGGCCAACTGAAAGGCGCTCTCCAAGGAGGGGGAGAAAGAGTAGATAACCAGGTAGTCCACCTGGTTCTCCCTCAGGCTGTTCAGCGGATCCGCCATATCTATATCCGAATAATCGAAGTCCATAAAGGGACCTAAAAAGAGCACGTCCCTCTCCAGGTAAAAAGTGGCCAGGGGACCAGTATTGCTAGCTACCCGGACACCTGCGGGAAGATTTGATTTCATCCAGATAAAGGCCTCGCGGGCTGCCCCGGCTCCCTCCAGATTATAGAGCCCCGCGCTTTCCCTAGAGTACTTGTCCCGGAACACAGGTATGGAGAGGAAACACACTAAAGCTACCATGGCCACAACCGATATCTTCGCGGCTAACCTAAACGGCTTGGGGAGAGCGCGGGAAGAGGTCGCCTCAAACAAGCGCTGAAAGGTAAGTCCTGCCCCCAGGCACAAGGCGGGTACCGCCGCGATGAGAAAACGGGTGGAGGTGAACCACCAGAGGAAGTGGAAAGGACCCAGCAGGATCAGCCACAAGGGGAAGACCATGAGCAGCCGCCTGTATTTCTTTTGCAAACCCATGAGCAGAAAGCCAAAGTAGCCCGCCACCAGCAGGCCATAATTGTAATACATGGAAGTGTACCTTCCTGGGTCGTAGTCGCTGAAGATAAGATATCTCCGTAACCTCTCCCAGTAGGGATACATCTCCATCCCTTTGGAATGGGCGAAAAATTCATGGAAATAGGAGGAACGGAAGGGATTTCCAAAGACGATGAGATTGCGGGCGAACCAGATGGCGGACGGAATCAGAAAAACCCCCGCGAAAATAGCCATTTTTTTCATGCTTATGCTCTTCTTCCACAGCCCATGGAAGACCGCCGGAGCATAGATGAAAAGAAGGAGGAAACCCTCCCAACGGGTCACCGGACAGAGCCCCCCGAATAGCGCGCTCCACATCAGGTACTTTTCCCCATCCCCTTCAAACCAGCGCAAGAAGAAGTAGAGGCTGACGCATACCAGAAATACGTACACTCCCTCGGACATGGGCAACACGGACTCGGCAACGCTGATGGGCTCCAGGGTAAAGAAGAGAGCCGCCAACAGCCCCGCGGACCGGGAAAAGCAGCGTTTGCCTATGGCAAAGATAGGAATCACCGTCAGGGAATGAAAGAGCACGCTCGCCATTTTCCCGGTAAATTCCACGTTGCGGAGGAAAAGGGTGCCGAAGGCTATCACCAGAGGGTAGAAGGGCTGGAACTTAAAGTGGGGAAGCCCCCGTACCGAGTAGCCAAAACCGTGGTAGAGCTGGCGTCCCAGCACTAGGTAGTAATAGCTGTCATAGGGATAGACCAAGGTACGCGAGGCATAGTGCCAACGTAGAAAAAAAGCCATCACGACCAGGATTAGGACGGCAAAAAAACTAAGGTGAGCCGAGGATTTAAAATATTTCAGCCGAGCTTTTCCTGCCATCCAATGCGACCTTTCCTCAAATTTTTTCAAGAACTAGCCCCGTTTTCTCGGGCCATCTCCTTGTTATAAAAGACAGTGCGCTAAGTCTTATATTTAATTTACTTAATCGAAAGATGATATTATTCTACAATAACCCTTGTCCTTGCAGCCGACAAACCCTTGTTTTCACGGATAACCGCCGCTCCGCCAACAAACCATCCAAATCCCTCCTCGCTTCAATCCCTCTATTGGTCCGGGCGAGCCCCTGAGGGGGTCTTTCTTATCCCGTCTCGAGTGGATTTCTATTTTGAGGCAATGAAACAGTCCTGAGAGATTTTTATCTTGATGAAAAGAGAACCTTTCGGGTGGCTTTTATTTTGAGGCAACGAATCCGTTGGGAATAGATTTCTTATGAGTCAATTCTCTTAGTTGACTTTTACCCTAATTTTTTCTAAACTTGGATTGCTTTACAGGAAAAGACACAAGCGCTGGGAAGATCGATCTCATGGGCAGGCAAGAAATTCGGTCTAAAGTATATGAAGGGCGCAATCAATTTCTTCTACTTTTTACCTCCCTTCTTTCTAGCCGTAAGGAGACAACACTTTGAGGTCATAAAGAACAAAAAGATAGAATATCTATCGGTGGTTTTTAGGAGGGATACACAGTGGGAAAATTTTTCAAGAAAACCGGATTTGGAATCGCCCTCGCGGCGATCATCTCCTTGGGCACTTTAATTCTGCTCATCGGCAACCCGGATGCAAGCCGACCCAGAAATAATGAACTGGTACTAGGAAGCGAGGGGTTAGCTCACGCTTCCGGGGCCAGCATAGCCGCCATCGGTGAGGAACTTGTGGCCCAGGGGGTGCCCCCCATGGATTATGGGCAAAGTTGGCTGGCACTGGACAGCGCCAACCATGCCCATGTGGTATACGTAACCTTGTGGGCTTATGATCAGGGGGATATATATTACGTCAATAACCTTTCGGGAAGCTGGTCCATTCCTCTGAAAATAAGTGGAGGCGAAGGCGGGATGTGGCCTCAAATCTGTCTGGACAATCAGGGAAAATGCCATGTGGTCTATATCTCTCCCGATCAGGACCAGCTCAAATACACCAACAACGTGCAGGGTACCTGGTCGTCTCCAATTGCGGTCCCCTCCACCTCCAATACCATCAATTTCGGGTTCGCTCTATCTTCCACGGGGAATCCCCATATCGTCTATCAAACCTATGAAAGCGATGGTTATGGAGGCTATTATTCCAAAATACTGTATACCTACAAAGAAGGGTTCGGTTGGGGGGATCCCCTGCTGGTGAGCGGCTCTGACAACGTAGATGTAGACTCTACCGGTCTTTCCTTAGCCCTAGATGGTAATGACAAGGCGCACACCGCCTACACCAAGACCAATGAGGGAAATTCCAGCAAATACGCCACCAACGCCGGGGGGAGTTGGATCCAGGAGGACGTTCCGGTGGGCCCTTACCCCGACTTGGACCTGGACAGCTCCGGTAAAGTTCATCTGGTGAGCCAGGACGGTCTTTACAGCAACAATGTCTTCGGCGGCTGGTCCTCTGCCCAGTCGGTGCGCGGCGTCGATGACCCCGACGCGATAAAGGCACTCAGCATGGACATGGAGGCGGACAAATGCCATGTGGCTTATATCTTGGACACCAAGAATAACTGTGGCGGGAACGTGCGTTACAACACCAACGTCAGTGGCTCCTGGGCATCTCCGGTTTACGCGAGCCAGCGTCGCATCAACTCCACCTGGGGAGCCAGTGTCTCCCTGGACACCGGCAGCGATTCTGTGAGCAGGTTAGTCACCCAGGGTTGGTTTGATTATGGCGAGATAGGTTTTACCACCGTGCTCTTCGTGGAAAACTCCAGCGGATGGGCAAGTCACGTTTTGACCAAAGACCAGGTCAATGGGGGCCCCTCTATCACCATCGACTCGGAGGACAGGCCTGTGGTCACCTACGTGGGGCTAAACGGAGACGAGTTCGAGGTGATGAGCAAGGTCAAATCCTCCGGCAGCTGGTCTTCCGCTTCGGTGGCGAGCACCAACATCGCCGACAACAGCGGCGCCGAACTCGCCCCCAGAAGGGGCGATCCCCAGCTCGCTTACCGAGGCTGGACGGAGAGTAAATGGGAGGTCTACCACACCCAGAAAGGCGGGGCGGGCTGGGTGCCTCCACAAGTAGCCACCGCCAACAGCACCTCCGGTTACCTGCCATCCATTGATGTGGACGGAATGGCGCATGCGCATGTGGCTTACAGAGGCTACACCGGAATTTATGGGCAACCCAATTACCGGGAATCCATATACTACACCACCAACAGCGGCGGCTCTTGGCTGGGTGGGGTGGATGTCTGCCCCTCAGATAACACCCCCGTTTTCCCTTCTTTAGCGGTGGACTCCTCCAACGCCCCCCATATCGTATATTCCACTTCGGGACTTCTTAGATATACCTACAAATCGGGCACTGGCTGGACATCCCCACAAACCCTGCCTAAGGGGTCCGCGGAGAATCCCATGGGTCCCCGTCTGGCTATTGGCCCTGGTAATAAGAAAGTTGTGGTATTCTACGACACCAAATGGCACGACAACAGCCTGTATTACCTAGAAAATAATGGCTCCGGCTGGTCTACCGCTCAAAAGATCGCTTTGCCGGGGATGCAGTGGAATATGTATGGCAATGGAGTTGACATCGCCCTGGACGGGGATGGTAAGTGCCATATCTTCTTCTGGGGAGTTTGGTTCGATGGGTATACCCCCATCTATAAGGGATTTTATGTCCACAACCGCAGCGGTTCCTGGAGCAGTCCAGAGGAGATATTCAGCACCACCACCAATTTCGAATCTGGAGCCATCGCCGTGGATTCCTCGGGCAACGCCCATCTAGCTTACTCCAAAGACGGAAAGATATATTACCTGTACAAGGGAGAGGTGGAGTTATACACCTGGTACTTAGCCGAGGGCTGCACCGCGGGAGGGATGACCACCTGGATCTGCGTGCAGAACCCCAATCCCGGCCCGGCATACGTAACCCTGATCTTACATACCAGCCATGGTGAAAAGAAATTTCCCGAGCTCACCAACCGCTTGATTGGCCCTAAGAGTAGAAGTTCATTCCTGCTCAATAACTTCGTCACCTCCGACAAGGTCTCCACCCTGGTGACCTCGGACAAGCCGGTGGTGGTGGAGCGGGCCATGTATGGGTCGGGAATGAGCTGGGCCACCGCCTCGGTGGGCACCACCTCTACCGCCACCAGCTGGTACCTGGCGGAGGGCTGCACCGCGGGAGGGATGACCACCTGGGTGTGCGTGCAGAACCCCAATCAAGACCCCGCCCATGTGAGCCTTACCCTACACAGCGGAGGGGGAGAGGTGAAAATCGATCAACTGCAGAACGTGACCATTCCCGGAAAGAGCCGGGAGTCCTTCCCCCTGCACGCCTACATTAACTCCGACAGGGTCTCCACCCTGGTGACCTCGGACAAGCCGGTGGTGGTGGAGCGGGCCATGTACGGCCGGGGGTGGTCCTGGGCCACCGCCTCGGTGGGCACCACCACCCCCGCCCAGAACTGGTATTTTGCCGAGGGCTGCACCGCGGGAGGGATGACCACCTGGGTGTGCGTGCAGAACCCCAATCCCTACCCGGTGGAGGTCGACCTTATACTTCAAACCGACCAAGGGGAGTATATCTTCCCCGAACTAACCCATTATCCAATAGACGCAAGGAGCAGGGAGTCCTTCCCCCTACACTTATTTATCGCCACCTACGATGTCTCCACCCTGGTCTCCTCGGATCTCCCAGTGGTGGTGGAGCGGGCCATGTACGGCCGGGGGTGGTCCTGGGCCACCGCCTCCATAGGATATTCCCAATAAACAACAGGCCAGGACTTATACGAAAAAAACGGGAGCCCCGCCCGCGGGGCTCCTTTCCTTACCTCCAAAGGACTGTTATCAATTTTCTCGCTAGTATGAACGTGAATGAGAGCTTGCCAGAAGCTTCAACTTCCCGCTTCCTCCAGGAAGTCCGCGGCTTCCTGATTGTCGGGCTCCAGCTCCAGAACTTTCACGTAATAATCCAGGGCTTCCTCTTTTCTGTTCATCACGGAACTTAACCGCGCGAGGTTCACATACGCCTCCACAGGGCGGAGGGAAAGGCTCACCGCGATCAGCCATTCCTCCTCCGCCGCCTCTAGGCGACCCTGATCGGCTAAAAGATTGCCTAGGTGGAGGTGCGCCTGGTAGAAGTTGAAATCTCGGTTTAGCACCCAGCGATATTCCTCCTCGGATTTATCCAAAAGCTCCGCACTGTCCAACCAGACCCCGGCGTCGTGTAGTCCATCCCCGAGATAGAGGTGGGAGTATTCATCCAGCGGGTTCTTAGCCACGCCCTCTTCCAGAAGAGATAGGGCCTCTTTCACCTTACGGACATCCCTCGTCTCCCATCCCGCCTCAAGCAGGTTCTGCCCCCGCGCGGTCAGATAATATTGGTTCCCGTCCAGCTTCGCGGCGGAAGCCAGATACCCATCTCCCTCCAGATAATTGCCTTGCGCGCAGAGCTCCAACCCCTTGCGCAGTTTGAGATCGGCGAGCGCCGATCTTCCCAGGGGAATAGCGGCAAGCACAAGGCAAACCACACCCAGCGGAAGGATCATCCAGGCGAGAATATCCCTTCTCCTTACATTTGGTATTTTTAACATAATGTAACATTTACCTTTCACCTTCCCTGGGAACATTCCCCCCAAGATTCCACACAGCAGCCAGAAGAGGGGCACAATGCTGATATCGCTCGGGGAGAAGGTGGAAAAGACGACGAAACCTAGTACTGACGCGGTTAGTCCGCCTATTATGGTTCCTTCCGCTGACTCCGCATCCAGAGCCTTTTTTCTTACGCTTTTCCCTGAACTTTCAGGTTGAGTCCCACGGGAACTCAGATCCCGAGCCATGCGGGCGAAAGCGGGCAGGAGAAGTGCCAACAGAAGCGCGACGAGGAGCGCAGCTCCGGGAATTCCACCCGCCACCGCCAGCTCCAAGAATAAGTTGTGGGGACTGTCTTCAATTGTGCGGCGGCCCAACTCCCTCTCCATCTCCGCGGTGCGATAGGCGGGGAAGCTGAGGGCGAAACTGTCCGCGCCTGTGCCCAAAATGAGGTTGTCCCTTAAAAGCGAGATGGTCTGGCCCCATACCAGCAGTCGGCCACGGGACGTGCCTTCTCCAGTCGCCGCCACGCTGGTAAGCCTATCCTGGTAGGAGGGGGAGAAGGAGAAGACCAGTACGATAATTATTAAAATTACCGCTAAAAGCGAGATGGCGCCCACTTTTCGCCCGCTGTTAAGCCCCGAGAATTTTCTCCACGCCAAGGGGGCGAGCACCGCGAGCGAGAAGAGAATCCCCGCCCAAGCCGCCCTGGTCTGGGTGAGAAGTAGCGCTGATGCCTGTAGGGCAAAAGCCAATATACATAGGTATACCTCCAACCTCCTTTCTGCCCCGCGGAGCAGCAGGGAGAGAGTGAGCGGAATGGTGAGCACCAGGAAGCCCCCGAGGAAGCTGGGGTTCCCCAGGGTGGAGAAGGGCCGGCCCAAGTCCATCTGCTCCGACCATTTAATCACATGCGCCCCCGCGTACTGCAGGAGCGCGAAAAAGCTGATCAGCGCGGCGATCGCCGTAGCCACCCTGAAAAGCGCAATCGCCCTCCTTTCTTCACCGAACAGCGAAAGCGCGATAAGGAATATGGCAAGATAGCAGCACCAAGTGATCCAACCCTGGTAGCGCAAGAACCTGCCGAAGAAGCTGGTGGGAGCATGCACGGAGAAGATAGAAGCGATGAGCAACCACGCTATCAGGGCGAAAAAGAGCGAGAATGGGGGCGACTTCAAGGGAAGCATGATCCGCCCAGCTCTTATTGTCCAGATTAACCAGAGGAAGAAGCTCGCCAGCACGCCAAGGTTCAGAGCCAGTCTCCTGGGCTGAGGAAACATGTTGTACCCCCAAGGATTGAATATAAGAGGCATCGCTAGACAGGTTAAGCAGACCAACCAGAATAGGAAGTTTTCCACCAACTCGCCAGAACTCTTACCTTTGGACATCTTCATCATCATTTCACCGTCGGCCATGGAGTGTTCGCATCCTTATCTCCGTCATTTCCATGTCCGAGTTTTGTATCTGTTCATCTCGCCTCTAAGAAAATCCGCACGAAGGCCGCGCGCATGTGACTTCATCCGAGCCCTTCCGACTCCGTGCCTTCCGATTAACTAATTATAAACGCAGATGGGTTTGATGGCGAAGAAATGGGGTTTCCGTCGGAAAACACAAGAGTCGTTTGATCTGGATCGGGCCTTAAAGCCCGTTTTAAAAAACTCTTTATCGCCAAGCGAGGGGCAAGTTAAGCCGATCGCCCCGCCTTATCCGCGCTTTATCCGGAATGATTGATTTGGATTATCTGGATTATTCGGAACTTGAGGTGAGCATCTCAAGCACCGCGCGGGCGGTCCATCCAGCCAGCTGGGAACAGCGCCGCTTATGCTCATCGCTTTCGAAATCCTCCAAGCCATTGATGGAAGCGCAGTCTACGAATCCCGTCTTCTCCCGGAACTTACGGATCAGCTCGCTCACCACTTGGTAGTGTTCCTGTCGGGACTCCTCGGGCTGGATGGTTCCGCCCGCTATACCCAGCCAGAGCACCCCCGCCACCAAG
>JACVIX010000053.1 GCA_015711725.1 Candidatus Geothermincola primus
TCGCCATATTCATCTCCGTATAGCCTGGAAATCTCTCGTCTTATAGACGAGATGGCCTCCTCCGCATCTTCGGGAGCCGCGTTTCTGCCAGTGCCGATCGCCCAAATGGGCTCATAAGCCACCACGGTACTTTCCAACTTCTCTGCGGGAATGCCCTCGAGGTCCTTGGCAATCTGTCCTAAAATCTTCTTGAGAGTTTCCCCGTTCTCCCGCTCCTGTAGCGTTTCGCCAACGCAGAGTATGCCAGTGAATCCCCATTCAAGAGCGGCTCTCAACTTCTTTGAAACTAAGTCATCATCCTCACCGATAATCTGTCTTCTCTCGGAGTGACCCAGAATAACATAACTCACCTTTAGGGCTTTTAGCATGCTTGGAGATACCTCGCCGGTGTAAGCTCCCTCTCTCTCATAGAATACATCCTGTGCTCCTAATCCTATCCCATAGCCCTTTTTCTGAATAAGCTCCGATACCGCATAGAGAGAGGTAAAAGAAGGGCACACCACTACCTCCACATGATGATTATCCTTTATAAGGGGCCACAAATTATCCACCAATTCCGTGGCCTCCAGATGGTCCTTATACATCTTCCAGTTCCCGGCGATAAGAGGTTTTCTCATGTCTTCCTCCCTAAGCGTCTAGGAGCGCCTCCACGCCCGGCAGGGGTTTCCCTTCCATAAATTCCATGGATGCCCCACCACCGGTGGATATATAGGTAACCTGCTCCTCCAGACCGAACTTTCTCAACGCTGCCGCCGAATCCCCGCCACCGATAACTGAGATCGCTCCAGAGGAAGCAACCGCTCGAGCTATTTCTCTGGTACCCGCCTCGAAAGCTGGCCATTCGAAGACCCCCATAGGACCGTTCCAGAAGATGGTGCGGGATTCCGCGATTACCCGCCTATATGTCTCTATGGTTTTGGGCCCGATATCCAAACCCATCCATCCAGGCGGTATCTCCTCCACCGCAACCAACTTATAGGAAGCATCCTGCTCAAATCGCTCCGCTACTACTACGTCCTCGGGCAGATAAAGCTGGGCATTGCTTCCCTCAGCCTTCCGCATGGTATGGCCCACGCTTTCCAGCTGTTCTTCCTCAAATAAGGAATCCCCTATTTCCATGCCCTTCGACTTCAGCAAGGTGAAGCACATCCCGCCTCCCGTGAGCAGGTTATCCACGATATCCAAGAATCTGTCGATCATCCCCAACTTATCGGATATTTTGTTTCCGCCCAATATAGCGGTAAACGGTCTTTGCGGATTTTCCAGAATCGAACCCAACATCTCCAATTCTTTCTCCATAAGCAATCCCGCCACCGCCGGCAGAAAATGTGCCACTCCTTCTGTGGAGGCATGAGCCCGGTGAGCAGCTCCAAAGGCGTCATTGACGAAGATCTCCGCCAAGGATGCTAGTGAACGGGCTAACTCTTCGTCGTTAGAGGTCTCCCCGGGATGAAAGCGCAAATTTTCTAGGAGTAAGATCTCCCCGCCCTTCAGCTGAGCCGCTTCCTCGGACACCTCGTCGCCTATAACAGAATCCACTTTTTTCACCGGCGTCCCTAGAAGTTCTTCCAGCCTCCGTGCCACCGGGTCGAGGCGCAGTTCATCAACCACCTTTCCCTTGGGTCTACCCAGGTGAGTCATGAGGATGATAGATGCGCCCTTTTCTCGGAGATATTCTATGGTTGGAAGCGCCGCCCTTATCCGTTTATCGTCGGTTATCTTTCCCTCTTTATCCAGAGGCACGTTGAAATCGACTCTCAATAAGACCCTCTTTCCGGATATATCTATATCCTTAAGAGTTTTCTTACGCGCCATCGCAACCCCCGGCTGTTTTATTTCGAGATCAGCTTGATTAGGTCGACCATGCGATTGGAGAATCCCCATTCGTTGTCATACCAGGACATCACCTTGCACATCTTTCCTATAACATAGGTACCTGAGGGATCGAATATGGAGGAGTAAGGGTTGCCGATAATGTCCACGGATACCACGGGTTCCTCTACATACTGAAGGATTCCCTTGAGCCTCCCTTTATCCGCTGCGTCCTTGACCGCCTGGTTCACCTCATCCCTGGTGGCTTCCTTCTCCAGGATTGCCACCAAGTCAACCACGCTGGCGTCAGCAACTGGAACGCGCAGGGCAATGCCATCCATCTTACCTTTCAATTCGGGAATGACCAGCGACGTGGCTCTCGCCGCCCCTGTGGAAGTGGGTATGATAGAGAGCGCCGCAGCCCTGGCTCTACGCAGATCTTTATGAGGTTGGTCCAAGATGCTCTGGTCATTGGTATAGGCATGCACGGTAGTCATCAAACCATACTCTATCCCAAAATTGTCCAATAACACTTTGACCAAGGGCACCAAGCAGTTGGTGGTGCAAGATGCATTGCTGATTATTTTATGAGCATCAGGGTCATATTTATCATCATTTACTCCCATGACTATGGTGATATCTGGGTCGGTCGCCGGCGCGCTTATAATTACCTTCTTCGCACCCGCCTGGAGATGCTTCTCCGCATCAGGCCTTTTGGTGAAACGACCGGTGGACTCCACCACCACCTCTACCTCAAAATCCTTCCAAGGAAGGGAAGCGGGCTCTCTCTCCGAAAGAACCTTAATCTCCTTACCATCAATAGTGATGCTGTCCTCTCCCCACGATACCTCCCCTTTGTAAATACCGTGTATGCTATCGTATTTGAACAGATAAGCGAGGGTTTCCGGATCGGTTAGGTCATTCACCACAACTACGTCAATGTCGGGGTCCTTGGCCGCCGCACGATAGAAGATCCTTCCGATTCTGCCAAATCCGTTGATCCCAACTTTAACCGCCACCTCTATCTCCTCCTTTCCTATAGAAAATCAAAACTCCCGTTTTATTTTAACCGTTATCAGTTGGAAAACTGAATACTTTATTTAATAAAAGAACGGGGTTGAAAAAGCTTTCGCCCGTTTCGCTTCGGATAAGAGATCGATTTTCCATGTTCGACGGTTTAAGCGCTTCAGGAACGAGCCAAGGGGGGCTTACTGCCTTTTATTTTCCTTTCGTCAATACCAATCACAAATGGCGCGCCATCCTGGACAAGCGGACTAGCCGGTGATAGGTAGCGGATTTGGATATAGGGGGGTCCATTCTTTTCCCCAATTCCTCTATGCTCAAGTCCGGATAGCGCAAGCGAGCCTGAGCCACGCTCTTGAGTGAGGGAATCAGGGCATCGATACCTAAAGCCTCATCTATAGCTAGGATGTCCCGTATCTGCTCCTGGGCAGCTCGGGCCACCCTACGTAGGTTGGCAGTCTCGCAATTGACCCGGCGGTTTACTTCACCTTTGATGCTCTTTATAATCAGGGCATTTTCTATATCCAGCACGGTGGAATGAGCTCCCATCCGTGCCAGCAAATCTATAATACTCTCTTTCCTCTTTAGATAAACTATATAAAAAGATCTCCTTTGCGCCAGTGCAGCGTGGATGCCCAGTTCATCCAAAAGCCACATTACGCCCCGCGCCATCTCCTCGTCTCCAAGAGTGAACTCCAGGTGTTTATTCCTGTTCATATCCCCTAAAAACCCGCAACCCAGAAACATCCCTCGCAGGTACGCGCTTTTGCAGCACTTCCGACTAAGGATTCGCTTGGGTATGCCGAGTTTAGGTCGATTATATCTATCCAAAATTCCCAGCTCCCGTAAGATCTCAGCAACCCCATCTTCTTGCTTGAAGTAGAGGTAATAACAGTTGTGATGCCTCAGGCGAGGAAGTCTCTCGATTCTCAGCTCTGGGGTCCTGGAGAACAACTCCTTGGCGAGATAGATGATCAAACGCGCAACCGCTGGGTTTTCGCTCTCGGTATGCAGAGCCAATCCATTTTCCCCCATCAAGTGGAGCGACCCCTCGGATTTGATCAGGGCGGACATCTCCGCTAGTTTACAACATTTCGTTTCTAGGGGAATCTTAGAAAGCTCGTCCTTGATATAATAAGCCAACTTTATCTCCTGTCCACATCCCGGTGTCTAATAAAAACGTTCATCCCCATCTTGCGCAGGCTTACGGCAAGCTTCTCCGAGATAACCACGGAACGATGCCTCCCCCCAGTGCAACCTATGGCAATGGTTAAGAAGGTTTTACCCTCGGCAACATAAAGCGGTATCAAAAAACGGAGCATCTTTTGAAATTCGCTGATGAATTTCTTGGCCTCCGGCTTATCCAACACGTAAACCTCCACTTTATTGTCGAAACCGCTGAGCTCTTTTAATTCAGCCACCCAGAAGGGATTTGGCAAGAAACGCACGTCGAAGACGATATCCGCGTCAAGGGGGATACCATATTTATACCCGAAGGAGATGAGGATTACCTGCATAGTATCGTTGGAGGTTATCTCCGAGAAATATCTCTGTAGATGCTCCCTGAGCTGGTGCACGGTGAGATCCGAGGTATCGATTACTAGGTCCGCCCGTTCCTTAATGGGATGAAGGAGCTTTCTCTCTTCTTTGATGCTCGCAGTTATACCCTCCTTCACCGATAAGGGGTGCATTCGCCTGGTCTCTTTGAACCGTCTTATCAGGGCTTCGTCGCTCGCCTCAAGAAAGATGATGCGATGTGGGATATCTTCCCTTTCGAGGAAGTCTAAAGCGTCTCTCAGCTCTTCAAAGAAAAGCCTACCCCTTACGTCGATCACTACACCGATCCTCTCTATCTTGTTATCGGAAAAGGAGCTCAGCTCCAACATCTTCATAAGCAAGCTAGGGGGAAGGTTATCGATGCAGAAGAAACCCATATCTTCGAGGCTTTTTATGGCCACCGACTTTCCGCCCCCCGACAGACCGGTGATAATGACGATCTCCAGCGCCATTCCTCCTTTACGGCTTAGATATTTTCACGTCACATTATGTAAAATTTAATCTTTTTCCTACTCTTCTTCTTTTAAGTATCGGTCTTTAAATTAAATTATTTACTAGATGAAAATAATAATCTAGTGGCGAGAAAGCCTCTCTCCAATTTTAACAGCCTCTCCTTCATTTCTTCTCCTGCCCCGAAACCACCGATGCGTCCGTCTTTCCTTATTACCCTATGACAGGGTATTAGAATCGGGAAGGGGTTCCGATTTAAGGCATTTCCCACCGCTCGAGCGCTCCCTGGCCTGCCCACGGACAGCGCTATCTCCTCGTACGATCGAGTCTCCCCATAAGGTATCTCCGCCACTTTGGACAACACCTGGCGGTGAAATTCCCCTATGCCAAGCCCTCGAAGTAAAACATCAATTAAGCCCCGCGGCGTCTCCATCCCTCCCTGAAAATAACTTTCCAGAAACAGTAAAATCCTCCGCATATCACCGCTGCAGGCCTTTTGGCTCCCTGGCGCCGCGGAAAATGTACCGGGAAGATATATGCGCACCGCCTTTCCTTTCTCCTCCTCTATCCATCCCTCCCCCCATGGGGTAGCATATTTACAAAACTTCGACATCGTCGCCTCCGTGCAGGGCGCGATATAGGTTAATCGCAGACCGCTCATCTAAGAATTCGAGAGATCTTAACTCCTCTAAAGTAGCGCGCTTGATCCTTTCCACACTGCCGAAGCACTCAATCAAACGACGCTTTCTCATAGGCCCTATGCCTACCACGTCATCCAGTACAGACTTCCGCGCGCGCTTTTCCCTCAGGGAGCGATGGTATTCCAAGGCGAAACGATGGGCTTCATCCCTTATGCGCTGGAGCATATAAAGCCCTTTGGAGTCTCTCGGCAAAATTATCGGCTCTCCCGCCCCCGGTCGATATATCCCTTCCAAGCTCTTGGCCAAAGCCGCGACTTCTATCTCCCCTAACCCAAACTCTTTTATCACCTTTAGCGCCGCCCCTAGTTGGGGTTTCCCTCCATCGATGAGTATGAGGTCAGGGATTTTCTGAAAGGACGTCAGCTTCATCGCCAAGGCTGGATCGAGAGCGCTGCCCCCATCAAACAGAGGAGAATTTTTAAGACGCCTTATGCGTCTTGACAATACTTCCGTCATCCTGGAGACATCATCTAAAGCGTCGCTTTTTATCAGAAATTTTCGGTAATCCTTCCTACGAGGGAAACCTCCCTCGAATACCACCATGGAACCCGTCACCGCATGGGGCCCAAAGTTGGAAATGTCATAGCACTCTATGCGGTAAGGCACCCTGCTTAAATTCAATTCTTTCATCAATACCCCGGTAACCTCGGATAGCCATTCAAGGTCGGAGGCTCGCTTGATCTTACTCATTTCCAGATAGCTGGCGGCATTCTCCGTTGCCTTCCTCACCAACAGCCTCTTTTCGCCTCTCATAGGGGTCTTCACCCTTACTCTATTTCCCCTCAACCTTTCCACCCAGGAGGAAAAAAGCATCTCTTCTTCCTCGTTTAACTTTAAGGGCAGGAGCACTTCTCTCGGGAGAGAGGGTGCGGTCTGGTAATAACTGCGGAGAAAAGCCTCTACTACCCTGGCATTGTCCTCCTCCGGCAAGCGAGGAAAAAGGAACTCCTTCTTGCCCAACAGTTTTCCCTGCCTGACTAAAAGCACGGTGATACAGACGTCAAGTTCGTCCTCAGCCATGCCTACCACATCCTGGTCCCCTTCCTTCAGAGAGAAAACCTGTTGGCGCTGCATGATTCTCTCCAAAGCGATCACCCGGTCTCTGGTTCGAGCGGCTTTCTCGTACTCCTCGCGCACCGCCTCTTCTCTCATCCGCCTCCTCAGTTCCTCGATCACTTCTTCCTGCCCGCCCTCTAGAAACTTCCTCACTTTCAAAATATTTTCCCGATACTCTTCTTTGGAGATATTACCGATACAGGGCCCTGGGCACAGGTTTATATGATAATCCAGACATGGGGATCCGCTACTCTTGCCTGGATGGGGCTTTCGGCAAGAACGGAAGGCAAAGGCTTTTCTTAAGGTCTCGATGGTCTCCCTAGCCGCGCCGGCATGAGCATAGGGCCCAAAATAGAGCGTGTCCCTTCTGCGCGCTCCTCGGAAGAAGGTCACTCGAGGGTATTCGTCCTCCCAGGTAATACCAATATAAGGATAGGATTTATCGTCCCTCAGGTTGATATTGAAATCAGGGCGATACCTCTTAATCAGATTGCTCTCCAGGATTAGCGCCTCTGTTTGGTTTTCGGTGATGATATAGTCTATATTGCCGATTTTTTTACGCAACTGGGCAAGACGGGGGTTTTGAGGATCCGCACCGCTGAAATAACTCCTCACTCGTTTCTTCAAAGAGGCGGCTTTCCCCACGTAGATTACCCTGCCTTCCCCGTCCATGAAGATGTACACCCCTGGCTTGTCGGGTAAAAGGTCAAGGTCTTCTTTTGTAAGAGAGATAGACTCTCCGCGACCCCTCATCCTTTCTCCCATAAGCTTAACCCGCCATAATCCGTGGCCTGGAAATCTCCTCTCTTTTCAGGATTTCCTTAAGGTATCTCCCTGTGTAGGAGCTGGAGATTGAGGCCACCTCCTCGGGGGCACCGGTGGCCACCAGCCAACCACCCTCCTCTCCCCCCTCGGGCCCTAGGTCGATAATCCAATCCGCGCACTTAATTACGTCTAGGTTATGTTCGATAATCACAACCGTGTTTCCCGCATCCACCAGGGTCTGCAACATCCTCAAGAGCTTGTTGATGTCGTCGAAATGCAGACCTGTGGTGGGTTCGTCCAGCAGGTAAAGGGTCCTTCCGGTGGATCTCTTTATAAGCTCTGAGGCCAACTTCACCCTCTGCGCCTCACCTCCGGAAAGTGTAGGCGCCGGTTGGCCTAATTTGATATACCCCAAACCCACATCCTGTAAAACTTTCAAATGACGATATATGGGCGGGATGTTGGAGAAGAAATCAACGGCTTCATCCACGGACATGTCCAGAACTTCCGCGATATTCTTGCCTCTATAGAGCACCTCCATGGTCTCGCTGTTGTATCGTTTACCTTTACATACTTCACAGGGAATATACACATCGGGAAGGAAGTGCATCTCAATCTTGATGGTGCCTTCTCCAGCACAGAACTCGCAGCGCCCTCCCTTGACGTTGAAACTGAACCGTCCCGGTTTATAACCCCGGGCGCGAGCCTCCATGGTCTGGGAAAATACTTTGCGCACGTGATCAAAAAGACCGGTATAGGTTGCCGGATTGGAACGAGGGGTACGGCCAATGGGATTCTGATCTATATTTATCACCTTGTCGATATTTTCCACGCCCTCTATGGAAAGGTGTTTTCCCGGGGGAACTTTGGAATGGTGCAAGCGCCGCATCAGACCATTGTATAGAATATCGTGTACAAGGGTGCTTTTCCCCGAGCCGGACACTCCAGTTACGCACACCAACATGTTCAAAGGTATCTCCACATCGATATCCTTGAGGTTGTGTTCGCGGGCACCTCGGATAACCAGGCTTCTTTTGCCTTTTACCCTTCTCTTCTCCGGAATGTTTATGGCTTTAGCGCCTCTCAGATATTGAGCGGTGATACTCCGGGAGCAGTTCAATAGATCTTCCAGGGTTCCGGCGACCACCACTTCTCCCCCTTTCGCCCCCGCGCCTGGACCGATATCCACCACATAATCCGCAGATCTAATGGTGGTCTCGTCATGCTCAACCACGATAACCGTGTTGCCCAGATCCCGCAATTCCTCCAGGGTAGATATCAGCCGACGGTTATCTCTCTGATGAAGCCCGATGGAAGGCTCGTCCAAAATATATAGCACGCCCACCAGACCAGATCCGATCTGGGTGGCCAGCCTGATTCTCTGAGCCTCCCCTCCCGCCAAGGTAGAGGCTGGTCGATTGATGGTGAGGTAGTCCAGCCCCACATCGACGAGGAATTTAAGCCTGGCTCTGATCTCCTTGAGAATTCTCTCCGCGATAGCGCGCTCCCGGGGCGTCAGCTCAAGTGTTGAGAAGAAATCCTGGCAATCCTTGATGGATAGTTCGGAGACCTGATGGATATTCTTTCCACCCACCTTAACCATGAGGCTTTCCTTCTTTAAACGGGTACCGCCGCAGGTGGGGCAAGGTCTCTCGTTCATATATTGGGAGATACGCATGCGCGAGTATTCTGAGTCGGTCTCCTCGAATCTGCGCTGCAGGTTATTCACCACCCCCTCGAAATAGGTGAAATAACTTCTCAACCTACCATAGCGGTTGCGATACCTCAAATAGATTCTCTCCTCCCCTGTGCCATAAAGTATTTTCTTCTGGATATCCTCTGGAAGATCCTTGAACGGCGTGTGCATGCTGAACTCGTATTTTTCCGCCAGGGCACAGAGCTGCTGGTAGTAATAATCCCCCGTCGACGACCACGGGGCTATCGCGCCCTCGTGCAGGCTCAGCGTGGGATCGGGGACCACTAAATAGGGATCGATTTCTTGGTGAAAACCCAAACCACTACAGGAAGGGCAAGCTCCATAAGGGCTGTTGAAAGAAAATATGCGCGGCTCTATCTCCGGCAAAGAAAGACCACAATTCACACAGGCGAAATGCTCGCTGAAGACCAGCTCCTGTTCCTCCTCATCTATCACTTTCAACGTACCCCCACTCAAGCGCAGAGCTGTCTCCACAGAGTCACTGAGCCTGGTTTTAGCGCTTTGTTTCTTCTGCAGGCGATCCACCACCACATCAATATCGTGTTTCTGATTTTTATTCAGTTGGATATCTTCCTCCAGATCGTAGATCGCTTTGTCGATCCTAACTCTGGAGAAACCCTGTGCGCGAATATCTTTCAATAGCTGGATATATTCGCCTTTTCTCCCTCTGACCAGGGGAGAAAGGATAATCAGTCTCTTTCCATCGGGCATATCCATGATTTGCTCGATTATCTGTTGGGGAGTCTGTCTATGAATCACCTGTCCACATGAAGGGCAGTGAGGGATGCCCACGCGCGCGAAAAGCAGCCGGAGATAATCGTAGATCTCGGTGATGGTCCCTACGGTGGATCGGGGGTTGCGAGTTGCGCTTTTCTGGTCTATGGATATTGCCGGAGAAAGCCCATCGATATGATCGACATCGGGTTTGTCCATCTGTCCCAGGAATTGGCGAGCGTAAGAGGAGAGAGATTCCACATATCTGCGCTGTCCCTCAGCATAGATAGTATCGAAAGCCAGTGAGGATTTCCCGCTCCCGCTGATCCCAGTGAAGACCACCAGTTTGCCCCGGGGTATGTTCAGATTGATGTTTTTCAGGTTATGCTCTCTCGCACCCCTGATAATAATCCAACCATCCTCCAATTCAACCACTCCGTGCCGTCGCTATGCGCAGTATTTTCTTCAGTTCTTTTATCTCATCCCTCAGTCTGGCTGCGTATTCGAAGCGAAGATCGTCTGCCGCCAGATGCATCTCTTCCTGGAGGCCGATTATCAATTTCTCTATCTCCTCCGGCTCCATCTCCTCCAGTGGTCCCCTTCTCGATCGAGAGGGGGTCTTCTCCTCAGGAAGCAACACCATATCCATGATATCGCTGATCTTCTTTCTGATGGTTTGAGGATTGATTCCATGCTTCCGGTTGAAATCCATCTGAATCTTACGACGCCTCTCCGTCTCCGCGATAGCTCTGCGCATGGATTCCGTGCAAGTATCCGCGTACATGATTACCTGACCCCTTACGTTCCTGGAAGCCCTCCCGATAGTCTGAATCAAAGAGCGTTCGTTGCGTAAAAATCCTTCCTTATCCGCGTCGAGGATGGCGACCAGGGAAACCTCGGGCAAATCCAGTCCCTCGCGCAGGAGGTTAATGCCCACCAACACGTCGAATTCCCCCAATCTTAAATCGCGGATGATTTCGATACGGTCCAGGGTATCAATCTCGGAATGAAGGTATCTTACTTTAAGTCCCATCTCTAGGAGGTAGTCGGTTAGGTTTTCCGCCATACGCTTGGTCAAAGTGGTCACTAGCACCCTCTCACCCCGTTCCGTTCGCAGCTTGACCTCCTCGATAAGGTCGTCTATCTGGCCCTCAGAGGGTTTAACCACCAGCTGTGGATCCACTAGTCCAGTGGGTCTGATGATCTGTTCCACCACCCGCGACGAATGGTCCAGTTCCCAAGGGCCAGGGGTGGCGCTCACAAAAATCATTTGCCCCGTTTTTTTTAAAAACTCGTTAAACCTCAGCGGTCGGTTATCCAGCGCGGAAGGAAGACGAAATCCGTACCTCACCAAAGTTTCTTTACGGCTGCGGTCTCCTTCGTACATCCCATTGAGCTGGGGTATTGTGATATGGGATTCGTCTATGAACACCAAATAATCCCGGGGGAAGAAGTCCAAGAGAGTGTAAGGGGGCTGTCCCGGGCTTCGACCGTCTAGATGACGCGAGTAATTCTCGATCCCTTGACAGTATCCCATCTCCTTGAGCATCTCTAAGTCGTAACGCGTGCGCATGCGCAACCTGTGCGCTTCCAGCATCTTACCCTCTCTCTCCAGCTCCCCTACCCTTTCCTCCAGTTCTTCCTCAATGGACTGGATAGCCCTATCTAAACTGTGAGGGTCCACTAGATAATGGGTGGCTGGGTAAAGCGACACCTCGTTGGGCTTGCAAAGCATCTCCCCTGTTACCGCATCGATGATGGATAGCTTCTCTATCTCGTCACCGAAGAGTTGTATTCGCAGGATGGACTCCTCATAGCTGGGAAATACCTCTATGACATCCCCCCTGACTCGGAACTTTCCCCTTGCTAATTCCAGTTCATTCCTTTCATATCCTACCTCCACCAAGTGATGCAGGAACTCGGTAAGATCTATCTCGTCTCCCAATTTGAGCATGCGTACCCGCCTCAGATATTCTTGTGGGCTTCCCAAACCATAGATACAGGAGACTGAGGCCACGATGATCACGTCTCTGCGAGCTAAAAGCGCGCTGGTGGCTCTATGACGCAGCCGATCGATGTCGTCATTTATGGAAGTATCCTTCTCTATGTAAGTATCCGTCTTGGGTATATAAGCTTCCGGTTGATAGTAATCGTAATAACTAACGAAGTACTCCACTGCGTTCTGGGGAAACAATTCCCGGAACTCGTTACAAAGTTGCGCAGCGAGCGTTTTGTTGGGGGCTATTACCAGGGCGGGTTTTTGCACGTTATTTATCACGTGAGCCATTGTAAAAGTCTTGCCGGACCCCGTAACCCCCAGCAGTACCTGTCTCTTCGAGCCCGAGAGCACCCCATCGGTCAGCTCGGAAATAGCTTTGGGTTGATCTCCTCTTGGCTGCAGTTCTGTTACTAGCTGAAATTTTTCCAATTCAGACCCCACTCTCCGTCCAATAGGGCTGGCAGTTCTCTTAAATCGCAGACTCTAAGGCAATCCATGTGGGGATAACGACCATGGCGGTCCACCAGAACCGGTATCATGCCGGAATCCCGGGCTCCCTCAACATCCGAAAGAGGAGAGTCCCCCACATGCATCGCACTTCGAGGCTCTACGCCTGCACCCTCTAAAGCCATCTGAAAGATCCTGGGATGGGGTTTCTCCACTCCCACTATACCGGATATATACACGTGATCGAAGTAATGGAATATCCCCAGATCAACCAGGAGGGATTTCAGCCAGGGCTCAAAATTGGATATCAAACCCAATTTTATGCCCTTGCGCTCTAGCTCCGCCAACGCATCCGCCGCATCCTCATAAATGGAGTAATTGCCCGGATGAGAGAACACCTGGTAAAGCGCTTCAGCCAGCCGGCTGTCCGGATAATGACCCAATTTCTCCAGCAGATCCCCATAAAACTTCAGCCAGAATCCGCGGGATTTCTCCTCGCTGGTGCTGAAGGTAAAACCTCTCTTCTGCCTCTCCTCGATACCATGGAGAAGCTCGCGCGTAGCAAAGGGGATAGCCTCCTTATCCGCCTCAAACCCGTGTTCCCAGCAGGTACGGTGAAACAGCTCGGTATAGGACGGATAAGGATGAATAAGGGTCTCCCCCGCGTCAAAGAAGATTACCTCTATCGATCCTTTTCCCTCAAGATCGGCCTTATTAATCATCATTTTCTCACTCTCTAAAGCAAATTATATAGAACATCTTCGAATTATTGCCATGAGCTAAGGGAATAATATAAGTGAACATAGCATTTAAAGAGCGCGAGAGCCAAAGGGGAACTCGTCCAAGCTTAGCAAATTAGCAAGGGATTTCCGATTCGCTTTACCTCAATAGAGATCTTGGCCTCTTATCCCAATAAAGATTTTCTCGGGATTATTGTTACCAAAACCCCACAACATCACCGCATACCCATCATACACTTTATTAAGGCCGCGCGCGCAAGCGTTGGGTAAGCGCTGAGAGCGAACATGCGGGAGGGATATAATTGGTTCCATGATTGATCGGTAATTTATAATCTGAAAAAAAACATCGTTTCTATCAGAGAGATATTTTTGCCTTTCAAGCGCTGATAGATATGGCTTTGAGGTTTATCATCTCGCTAAACTCTATGACTTAAGTATGCTAACCTATAACTGTTGCCTATAAAAAAGTATTGCTGCCCAATAGTTCGTATTGCCGGGAAGAGGTGATGAATAGGATGAACCGATGCGCCAAGATTAAAGGGTGCCCAGCCAGCCAGTTCTTGAACTGTGAGGCTTACAAGAGCGGGTACGACTGTTGGCAGATAGCATCCCCCCGTTGTTCGGCAGACCTTAGGCTGTGCATACAATATGGGTGTCCGGTCTATACCCGTTTCAGCGAGGAGATAGAGAACGCTCTTAAAGAGCGAGCTTTAGAACCGATCAGGTCACAGAGGGAAGAAACCTGATGTAAAGAAAAGGCTCCTGGGCTGTAGATAGACGTCCCGCCCGCATTCACTCGATCGGCAACTATCGGCAACTATATGTCATTACCTTGCGTTCCTGAAAACTTATGGCGCGCCCTCTCCTGAATCTCCCGCCAGAGCGCCTGCGCCTTTTCCCGGAGTTCAGGGATAGTCCCGGTATTCTCCACTACTATATCGGCTAGCTTAATCTTCTCATCCAGCTTCGCTTGAGCAGATATTCTCTTCTTGGCGTCCTCGGAAGACATCTTTCTATCCTTGGCCAGTCTCTCCACCTGAACCTCTTCGGGCGAAGATATCAACACCAGTAGGTCCACAAAATCTCTACCTCCCGCCTCAACTAATAGGGGTGCGTCTAGCACCACTATGGAATCCTCTCCCTTCTCTTTCCTTAAGCGGTCGATTCGCAGGAAAATTTCTTTTATGATCAGGGGATGGGTTATCTGATTGAGGCGAGCGACCTTCTCAGCGTCCCCGAATACTTCTCTGCCTAATTTAGGCCTGTCTATATTTCCCTCCTGGTCCAAGATACCCTGGCCGAAGGATTCCACCAACTTTTTCCAGCCCTCACTTCCCTTCTTAATGACCTCGTGGCCGATAACATCCGCATCGATTATGAAGGCCCCGCAATCGGCAAGGATAGACGAAACGGTGGATTTGCCCGAGGCGATTCCTCCTGTCAATCCCACGATGTACATCTTTCTCCCTTCGGAAAAAGCGAGGCATTTACGCCTCACTTTTATTTTTACATATTGTAATTTAAACTTGTGTATCGGCCTTTTAAGAGGTTTTACTTCAAGCCTGAATCGCTTTTAGTACTTGTTAGGTAGAATGCCTCGCTTATTGGCTAGAAAAGTTGCCCAACCAGGTTACTTGTCTTTCCTTTTAAGATCCTCGATAATCTCCTCCAGGCTCTCCTCTCTGTTGTAGGTTGGCTCAGCGAAGATCTGTTCCTCTGTCTCTTCTAGAATGTATTCTTTTACGGATTCTTCCTCCGCAAGATCTTCCCCTTCGGTTAAGTCGGCTTCTTTCTCTGTTTCTTCCTTAAGCTGCTCTACAATCGCCCCTTCCGGCTGCGCTCCTTCTGGGGCAGCCACTTCTTCCTCCAAAGTTTCAATGCCCACAGCCTCGTTTTCCGCGCTAACCTCGTCCTTGGAGACTGGGGTTGAGGTCTCGTCTTTTACATCTTCGTCAACTCTCTCCTCGAGTTGTCGCAAAGAGAGGCTGATTCTGCGCCTATCCACATCTATATCTATAACCTTAACTCGGATTTTCTCGCCGATCTTCACCACTTCTTCCGGCATTTCCACATGCCTGTTGGAGAGTTCCGATATATGGATCAGCCCTTCTATACCTGGAGCAACTTGAACAAAAGCGCCAAAGGGTACCAGCTTTGTAATAGTTCCCTCGATGATCTCTCCCGGCTTCACGGATTTGGACAGTTGTTCCCAAGGGTCCTCCTGTGTGGCTTTAAGGCTCAGGGAAATCCTCTCTCGATCCCGATCGATGTCCAATATCTCCACTTCCACCTCGTCGCCCACGGAGACGATCTCGCTAGGTTTTTCCACGTGGCACCAAGAGAGCTCGGATATATGCACCAAGCCGTCAATGCCTCCCAGGTTAACGAATGCGCCAAAACTGACTATGCTCGATACCTTGCCCTTTACCCTGTCGCCCTTCTTGAGCTTCTCCAGAAGCAGTTTTCTCCTCTCCGAGACCGAGTCCTCTAGAAAAGCTCGGCGGGAAAGCACCACGTTATTGCGGTTGCGATCCATCTCGATGATCTTGCACTCCAACTCTTTGCCCATATAGGGTTGGAGTTCCCTAACCCTCTGCACATCAATTAAAGAGGCAGGTAAAAAACCACGCAGCCCAATGTCCAGTATTAAACCCCCTTTTACCACCTCTATAACTTCACCGTTGACGGTGTCATTATTCATCATACACTCTTCCAGGGCGCACCAGGCTCTCTCATATTGAGCACGCTTCTTAGAGAGAATAAGTCGCCCATCCTTGTCCTCCTTCTGCATCACCAGGGCCTCTATGTCATCTCCCACCTTGACCACGTCTTCGGGCTTCACGTCATAACGAATGGACAGCTCACGGGCGGGTATCACCCCTTCAGACTTGTATCCTATGTCGATGAGCACCTCGTCTTTGTCGACCTTCACTACCTTACCACCAACTATATCCCCTTCGGAGAACACTTTTATGGTCCCATCGTAATCGGGAATTTCATCCTCCGAATAGTCGAAGTTGGTTAACGGGTTGTTAAAATTAATCTCCCGACCCTCCTGATTTACCTGCGTTCTTTCTTCCTTCTGATCCTGCATCTACTACGAACCTCCAATTCATTTATTTCTTGTTTTAAAACAAGATCTCCAAAGAGTTTATTTTAGCATCATCTTGCCCGTTTGAGAAGGATAGGGGAGCAATGTTGAGGTTAATTCTTTAATCCAAGCCAACTTATTTAAGGTAATATTTAAAAATCTACCCTTTTGCCTCCCTCCAGCTCTTGCCGAATTTTATATCAACCCTGATGGGCACTTTCAACTCAACCGCTTTTTCCATACGCTCCCGAACAAGACGCTCGAGAGGCACCAGTTCTTCGGAACAAGCGTCAAGCAACAGTTCGTCATGTACCTGCAATATCAGCTTTGACCTCATCTCTCTCTCTTCCAGTTCCCTCTGTATGGTGATCATGGCCATCTTGATGATATCCGCCGCGCTTCCTTGGATGGGTGAATTCATAGCCAATCTCGCGCCCAGGCTCCTCATTCTCCCTTCTGGCGAGGAGAGCTCCGGTATGCTACGTCTTCTCCCCATAATGGTCTCCACGTAACCTTTAGAAGAAGCCTCCTCTACCTGGCGGTCCAGAAATGCCTTAACCCCGGTATATCGCTTGAAGTATCGTTCTATGTATTCGCCAGCCTCCTCGGAGCTCACCCCGATCTGTTTAGCCAATCCGTACGGGCTGATCCCGTAGATAATACCAAAGTTTATAGCCTTAGCTCTTCTCCTATAATCCGGGGTTACCTCCTGAGGTTCCAGTCCGAATACCTCAGCCGCGGTGGCGGCATGAATATCAGTATCCTGCTTGAATAGTCTGACTAAGTTCTCGTCGCCGGATAGATGGGCAAGAATGCGCAACTCGATTTGGGAATAGTCCGCCACTAGCAGGTAATTATCTGGATGGCTGGGGATAAACGCCCCCCGAACCAGGCTGCCAAGCTCGGTGCGGACCGGTATATTCTGCAAATTGGGATTGCTGGAGGAAAGCCTGCCCGTGGCGGTCACCGTTTGGTTAAAGGAAGTATGTAACTTCCGTGTGTGGGGATCCACCAAGGGTGGTAAAGCGTCCAGATAAGTGCTCTTCAGTTTGGTCAGCTCGCGGTATTCCAGAATCATATTCACCACCGGATGTTGGTCTTTTATGCTCTCCAAGGCTTCTATGTCGGTGGCGTAGCCAGTTTTTATCTTTTTCGCCGGGGGAAGCCCCAGTTTGTCATAGAGAATCTTGCTCAGTTGTTGGGGAGAATTGATATTGAAGCTCTCCCCCGCGGCTTGATAAATACTTTCCTTAAGAGATTCCAGCCTCTCCTGGAGCTCCCGGGAAAGTCGGACAAGTAGCCCCACATCGATGCTTACCCCCTCTACCTCCATCAGGGCTAATACCCTCTGGAGGGGTAATTCCATATCTCTGAGAAGATGTGCCATGCCTTGTTTCTCTAATTCCCCGACCAGTGATTTCTCCAATAGATTTATGCCTAAGACCCTTTGGGCATCCTCCTGAGTCGTGCCCTCAACCGACTCTTCCAGATTGAGTTGGCCAAGGGGAGCAATCTCCACCGAAACACCTAGATATCGCCTGATAAGATCCTCCAAAGTATATTTCGCTGAAGCGGGCTCTAAAAGATAAGCGGCCAATTCAGAGTCGAAATCGAAGGTGGGAATCGCCAGGCCCATCTTGGATAACTGTATCTGAATCTCCTTAGCGTTATGACCTTTCCATCTCAGTTTCTCAACCCCTATGACAGAACCCAAATATTTCCCAAAGAGCTCCTTCCCATTCTCTGAACCCAAGGAGAAACAATACACCTCAGTTCCAATGGCGATGGCGGCCGCCATGCTCCTGCCGCGGGAATATCCCGATCCCTCCATACGCATAAAAAGGGCCATCTCCCTTTTCTCTTTAACCTTTGCCTCGAATTCCTCCAGCCCGCTCACATCTTCCACCAACACTATCCTCGAAGGGTTAAGCGATGTTATCCGATCCCCTGGCTCTTCCGCGAACTGAAAGAGTTCACCGAAGAGTTCCTCCGCTCGTGGTAGCATGGTGTGGAACTCCAAAGCCTCCAGAGCTCTACGCAAATCCTCCCTGTTCCAAGGCTTCAAGCTGAATTCATGGGGGTCATTTTCTATGGGCAGATCCACCACCAACCTGGCCAATTCTCTGGAGAGTATGAGAGTCTCCCTGTTTTCCTGGATCGCCCGCCTCAACTTTTCGCTCTTGATCTCTCCCAGACGATCTAAGATTTGGTCCACTCCCCCGAAGCTCTGAATCAGCGAGGCCGCCGTCTTCTCCCCAATACCCGGCACGCCGGGGATATTATCGCTGGCGTCGCCTTTCAGCGCTAGGTAATCCACCATCTTTTCGGGGGGCACGCCGTACCTATTTATGACCATCCCCCTATCGTAGAGAATAATATCCGTGATTCCTTTACGATTCGCCACTACCTTTATGTGATCCCCGACTAGTTGTAGGGTGTCCTTGTCCGAAGTCACAATTAAAGCTTCCTCGCCCTCACTCTGGATGCGAAAGGCGAGGGTGGCCAAAACATCGTCGGCTTCGAATCCTTCCAACTCCACTCGGGCTATCCCCATCACTTCCAACAATCCCTTGATAATCTCAATCTGTTCCTTAAGCGTATCCGGCATGGGAGGTCGCTGCGCTTTATAATCGGCATACTGCTCAAGGCGGTAGGTGGGCTTCCCCTTATCGAAAGCGACCATCACGCCAAAAGGTCTGTATTCCTCAAGTATCTTAAAGAGCATAGCCACGAAGCCATAGACTGCGTTGGTCACTTGGCCAGAGGAAGTAGCCAAATCCAAAGGCAACGCGTAGTAAGCGCGATAGGCCAAGCTATGGCCGTCAATTAGAATATATCTTTTCTCTTGGTTCATCCGTTTACGCCCTCTGGGCACTCCCATAACTAGTCATTGCGCCAAGGAAAGAATAATTCAAGACTTTACTGGATGTAAAGCATGCGTCTCATCGTAAACTCGCCTAGAGGAGCAAAAGGTAAATCTCCAGCAAGGAGATGCGCTCTTCGAGTTCTGCGAGCATGTTTTCCCGATGGGCCCCAGTTCACCGTCCCCCTCGTCACTTACCTTTCGCCTCTATAAGTTAAGTTGGTAACTCCTTCTTAGCCCAGCCCCCCTGGTCACCGCCACCTTTTCCTAATATCACTTCGTATCTTGCGCGCCAGCAAAAGGTTTGCTATGAGAAAGACACCTGTTAATATCAAGGTGGTCCAGGAGCGAAAACCCAAAGAGACCCCTAAATTCATTATCGCCCTTCCGGTGAGCAGAGGGAATCTCTTCAGCCTTTTCCTGGCGGAAAAAAATTTTTCCGGACGCGATAACTCGCTCCGGACACGCAGGATGTAGAATAGGCCTCCCGCCCACAAAACTACCCCTAGAGGCGCGCATATCCATGGACTTAGGGGAATACGCCAACCGGTGAAAACAGTTATCGCGACGCTTCCCCAGATCAGGAACGTCTCGCCTATCCAGACCCAACCATATCCAGCCATGCCTTCTTTTTACCCCGCTTTCATTCCCAATAATCCACTCTTTATAAAAGTTAGAAGGGAAATGATTTAAATTGCAGTTGAAGAAGCGAATCCATAAATATAAGTGGAAAGTTTTATTAATAGCATCCGTTCCTGCAATTATATAGGGGATATGTATAGGAAGTATGGAAATTATCCCCATCATGTACTCTATAAAGAAGAGTG
>JACVIX010000054.1 GCA_015711725.1 Candidatus Geothermincola primus
TTTTCTTTCGCGGATTATAAAGCAAAATCGCGATCTCTACCTGGCAGGCTCAACGATAGCCTTTTTTCATCGAAATTTTAACACGGAAATATTAATAATTGCTTGTTTTCTTTCGCGGATTTTTATATATTGTTAATCTTTGTGGCGAGCTAACGCCTGAATGGTGATCTTTTTCATATGCTATTTCGTTCGCGTTCTTTCGAGCTATGCCACCGCAATGGAGGGACCACCAGATAACCAGATTTTTTCCATATGTTATTTTGTTGTGCGTTCTTTCAAGTGATACCCCTGCTTTAAAGGGGAACACCCGATATCATGATTTTTTTCTATGTTGTTTCGTTCTGCGGTCTTTATCCTAAAGACGTTGAGCTACCGTTTAAATACCGCTTAAATTGATACTGATTTTCACTCCACTGAGCAGTTAAAAATTTTTTTATATTTTTCTATCAATATGGTCCTTGATCAATATGGTCCTTGATTGCGGGCGCGTCGGGTAACTTAATTCATAAAGTATCAACGCTTTGCTCCAGTCTCGGTTTTATAGATAAAGGCGATCCCAATGGTTTTTCACCGCAACGGTTTATCTCGCGCCCTCCAATTTGCCGGTCGAGGTAGAGGAGGCTTTCAACTATTTCCCTATACCGAGTGGAGCGTCCCCGCTTTTCCCCAAAACATCGAATGGTTTTTGAAAGCGTGCCGATCCCCGCGAGGTCAACCTCCTAATTCCCTATGGAGGAACTCCAGCACCTTAGGCCATGAATCGCCCGCGGCTTTCGCGGCGCCCTCCGCCGTGCCTCCCAATCCCTCCCATATTTTTACGGTGGGCAACCAGAACTGTCGCATGGTGGTGGGATAGAAGGGAAAGGGTATGAGAATATGAACGCCCTGCTCATAGGAGAGGAGTTGGTAATCGTTATCGTAATTGTGGGATTTGAGCCGATCAATAGTGATCCGTGAAAGCATCAGTGAGGGCCAGACGCCATCCCCGGGATTGCCGATAAGCAGGAATGCCGCCCTCGATCTTTCCACCGGTATGGAAGCCTCCTCGATACGATCTCGCTGTTGCTCCAGGCTGTACTCGAAAGAGGGGGCGTCGATATAAGGAGTGCCGTTCCGCTGGGCCTCCAAGAATGGTTGTCTCTGCTCCTCGCTCTCCATCATTTTTAAATATGAAAATGTCTCTCCACGGTAACTCTACGCTGGCGCATCCCGCTCGCCTATTCCTCCCCAGATGACGCCGCTTTCGTGTATCCCACCACTGCCTTTATCTGTGGAAATAGCGAAGCGGCCAGCAAAGCCATCTCCCCTCCTCGCGAAGCCCGATGAGCCCAATGTTGTCTTTGTCCACGATATCCTGTTCGTTCAGCCAACGTATCGCCCTCTCCACAATCTCCAAAGGGATATTTTCCAGGGTTTGGGAGAGGCCTTGAGCCCCAAAATAGGCGAGTGCCAAGGTGAGCAGCGCATCTTGGAGGCGATGACGGTCGCCCAGCCCTCGTTATAACCGCCCTCTGATCCGCCAAGAACTACCAATGCCGGCGTTGGCCTGCTTATCTCTCGCGGCTTGATAAAGACACCCACAACAGGCTCGCTTAACTTCTCTTTCTGTGTGTCTATATCAGCCACTCGGTGGACTTCTAGGCTCTCTATTTCCTCTCACTCCAAGAAAAGGGAGACAATGATTGTGGGCATAACCGCGAAGGGCGAAACCATCTCTCCCGCGGAGGCGCAAGTCATGAACCAGAAGAGGCCGGCTTGGTCAACGCCCTCATAGGATCCTTCCAAGGGAGCATCGTGGGCGATGTCCACAAAATCGTCTTGTCCGCTTGAAAGGACGCTTCGGAGGACCAGGTATTTCCGAATGGGTCCTGACCGGAAACCTTAAGTAGCGCAACTTACCCGGGAGAAAGTCCCGATACCTTGACGCTTATCGGATCACCAACAAGCACCTGCCGCGGCGATACTTCTAACTCAGGATTCATATCTTGACCTCCCTTCCTCCCTGCGCAACCCGCCAAGCCTCCCCATACGCATATAATGAGGACCATGCCGGTAAACACCATCACGTAGCGTCGCCCAGCTTGTGGATTTCTCAACCTGATATCAATGAGTCAGATAAGGAACCTCTGGCGTTCCCTCATCCGGAGGTTATACCAATTCACAATCGAAACGCCTTCGTTTTCGCGCGCATCAACTCGCCTTATTCGTTTATCGCTTATATTCGGTGCTTTTCCTGTCCAGCTTTAGCCGGCGCCCTGGCGGCAAGTCTTATCGAATATTAAAGAAAATCACATACCAGTGAGCCGATGGCTCGCTTGCCCTTTCCATCCCTGTTTCCACCCATTCTAAACATCAAATTTTTCCCGCGAACATATATAAACTGAGACACAAGTTAGGATGAAGACCCAGCGCAAATTGTGCCCCATATAGGTGGAACATTTTTACTTGTCATCCTACCCAAAAAAATGTTTTGAAGCGGCTAGAGAACAAATCCGTTTCGAGGCGACTTGCCTTTCACTTCTGAATTTAAGTTATGGCTACACCAGTTTGAGGCGATCAACGGTATAGACGACGCATATAGGCGAAGCGCACCGGTTGTCGCAAGACAGCAATAGAAGCGATGACCAATTAACCTATATTTGCCCAGATGCAAACGACGTTTCCCTGCGCTAATTATTACGATATGTTAAATCTACCATTGGTAAGGATTAACCCACATAACCCGGGGAAGACAAATTCGATGAATTGTCCCCTCTCCAATCAATAAGAAAGCGTAAAATTAGACTCCTTACCAAGTGAGGCGACGATCCTCAATGTCGACTAAGACATCGTGCTCGGGGAGGATGAAATATTTTACCTCCCTTGCGTATCTCCTCAATTCCCCTCGGAAATCTGGATGGGCGATGCTGATCAGGGCACTGGCCCGTTCCCGAAGGCTCTTCCCTTTCAAGTTGACCACCCCGTACTCGGTAGCCACATACATTATATCCGTCCTTGTAAGGGTGACCACAGCTCCCGGACGCAACTGGGGCACTATCTTGGATACGGTCTCCCCGGTCTGATAATCCTTGGCGGTGGAGTGGGTGGCGATGAAAGCTTTTCCCCCTCTGGACATCCAAGCGCCCCTGGTGAAATCCACTTGGCCCCCGGTAGCGGTGAACTGATAGGGGCCAAAAGACTCGGAACAACATTGTCCGGTGATGTCTATCTCTAGACATGAGTTTATGGATATCATCTTATCGTTTTTCGCCACGTTATAGGGGTCGTTGTTATAACTGATAGGCGAGAAATAAATCATCGGGTTGTCGTCTAGCCAATCGTAGAAATTTTTAGATCCGATGGCGAAAAAGCCGTTCATCTGAAAGGGATGAAAAGTCTTTTTGGAGTTATCCAGTACTTCCGCCTCGAAGAGCTTCATGTAAGCGTCGGACATCATCTCGGTATGGCATCCCAAATGTTTTCTCTCCATCAGACATTCGCCCACCGCATTGGGAAGGGCCCCGATGCCCAGCTGAATGGTGGATCCATCTTCCACGTGCTTGACGATATGCTCAGCGATAGCTTGGTCCTTCTCCGTTGGGGGCTCGGGCGGGAGCTCGATAATGGGTCGATGATTCTCCACGATGTGGTGCACTTGAGTGATATGGTAGCTGTTCAATCCGTGCACTCTGGGAAGGTACTCGTTCACCTCCACGTAGATCTCGTCGTGCCAGTCCATCGCCCCCAGCCCGTTTCCGGAAACGCTACAGTTCATATAACCGTTCTTATCCATGGGACATACCTGGACGAATTGTTTTCGGTATCCAGCCAACTCGCAGGTGAGCTTTGGGAGCTCGGAGAAGTGAAAAGGGGTGTGAAAGCAGATTCCCTGATGCAGAGCTTCCCGATCCAGAACCGTGGAATAATAGTTATCGTACTCTATATGCGGCATAAACTCTTTCTTAAGGATGCGGTCTATGCCTAGCACGATTAAACCTCCTACCACCACGCCCCGAAGCTCCTCAACGCGATCCAGAAGCGCGTTTATCAACTTATCCGGGGTGGTGGAAGCTCCTCCGGAAAACACTTTATCACCATCCTTTATGTTTTTTACAGCTTCCTCCGCGGTGGTCAGTTTTCTCTTGTACATCTCCTGCCACTTGTTACCCATTTCTCATCCTCCTTTCTCCCTGCATAAAGTGTTTTATCTACCAATTCTGTTCCAAAGTTTGGAAACCGGAATTTTTACCATAAAAATCCTTAGCCGTAAAAGCACGTTTAAGACGCGCCTACTCATCTGCTGTTACGTTGTCAACTTAAAACAAAAGGCCAGCCAAAATCTTAAAAAACGGAGGGTCCACCTATGGAAGCGGGCGAATGTGGGGTTTGGCCTTTCCTCAACCGAGGCAACGAAGTATGCCCATCATGTTTCCGCTCCTTTTTCAAATTTAACAGTGTAAAAAGGTATATGCCGGGCAAAAATCCAAATTTAAATTAGATCGTAGCTTTAACGTAGAGATTGTAGCTCTCTTAAAAGATATAATCAATATCGATTTTGAATATATAGTCATAAATGATATTCGATAAACAATGTAATCACATCTCCGCAATCCAAATGGTGAGGCTTATATCTTATATCGCTTTCCTCCCCTGAATCACCGTTCTCATTGTCAACGCCCCATACTTGATTTTTGCAAAAACATAAATCCAGCGATCTTCGGCCGTTTAGCGAAGCTTGCGCCGTGCTAATACATTCCACACAGCGCTGCGGACACACGGCTGGAAATATCTTTGTCTACCAATAATATATATTGACGCTTCCTCGCCTCCAAACTAGCACAAAAGCGCGCGCACTTATGTTAAAAAAACGTAATGTAAATATTTGATCAGAAAAACATAATACTTACCTCCATGCCCATCAAATGACACAGGGTAGATAATTGAATGTATGAGACTCGCTAAGAAGATTCACAGATGAAGAAGTTGTTTTGGGAGGCAAAGATGGAGCAGTTGAACAAATGAGGGCCTTCGCGATATAAGACTATCGCAATAGCCATTTTGTTTGGAGAGTTTCTTCTTGGTGGCAAATGATGAAAACCGCGGACGTCGCCGACAATTCCTCAATGCGAATAAAGCCTTAGCGGAAGCTACCGGCCATGTGGTATACGCCCTGACGAAATGGCGGTTCCATCCCCTTTTATTTCATAACCACAGTAATATCAATTCGTTCCCGTTCAACATATGGCCTTTACCGCAGCCCTTCCCACTTTCTTTTAAGAACCTCGGAGATGGCGTTTATCTTTATGGGGGGGAACCTCCTCCCAACCAAAAAGACCGTATAGGGAAATTAGCGCGAGGGCAACTCAAACCAGCGAGTTTCTTATGTGACCCCCTGGCCAGAAGGCGAAAGTATCGGGGATTAGGAATATGCCTTGGTTTAAACCATTCCGGCAAGGGAATATTAAAATTAACAATGTTAACTCATGGCTCGCGCGGGATAAAAAACAGAGCGGGCTCGGCGGCGAAAGAAATTTTTTAGCGCAGAAATTCGGCCAAGGATTCGTGAGGAAAAAAGTTATGCATGTCTCATATATGGTAACCTCATTGAGTTAGCGTTTCTATGGAGGTGAGATAGTTTATCCTGCACCGTTTTTGACAGCGCGGGACACGAGGTCAATCCGTCGCCAGTCCGTTTTCGGTTGATGTCGCGAGGGCTCTCGGTCAAGACTCGCGTGATGTATTGGATCATCCCATCGTTGCCGGTGGGGTAGTTTGGTTTCGTTCCCATTTAAAGTCAAGATTCGAGTTATCTCAATTAGAGGCGAAAATATGTGGGTTTCATACGATAAGTGAGGCTTAGATGGGACATAGGTTGGGATAGGCGAGAAAGTAGCGGGCTTCGCGGATCGATATCGAGGTTGCTTCATCCTGAGGTGAAAGGAGGTTCCGGTGAATATAGCCAATCTGGGAGTGGAGCATATCAAGCGCCATGGGGAATACGTTACCGCCCATTTCGAGGGAAGGGATATCACCAACGTGGAGGTGCACCGGCGCGCCTGCCAGCTGGGCAACGCCCTCCTCGGACTGGGAATCGGTGAGAACCAGACGGTGGCGGTGATCATGTCCAACTGCCCCGAGGTTTTCGAGTCTTTCAGCGCCATCTTCGCCATCGGAGCAGTGGTTCTTCCCATCCTCTTCGTGCTCACCGCGGAAGAATGCCGTTTTATCCTGGAGGATTCGGGGACGGTGGCGGTGATCACCGACACCACCCAGGAGCACAAGATACTTGAAGCCGCCGAAAGCCTGGATAGCATCAAGCACATCATCGTGGTGGGGGGAAGAGATACCGACCGCACCCTCTCCTATGAAAACCTTTTGGAGAAAGCCTCATCCAAGTTGGAAATAGTTGATAAGAATCCCGACGATTTAGCCATGCTCATGTACACCGCCGGCACCACCGCCCAGCCCAAAGGAGTGATGCTTACCCACCAGAACCTTTTGGAGGCGGCCAAGAGTTCCTATTACGCCAACGAGGTGACCAGACCCTTCACAGGCCTGCTCTGCCTTCCACTGGCCCATATCTACGGGGTGGGCGCCCTGAACAGCTCCAACCTGAGCGAATTCAAGGGATCGGACGGGGTGCTCATGCGCTGGTTCGACCCAGAGGAATGCTTTCGCTTAATCGAGAAATACAAGGTATATTTCCTTCCGGCGGTGCCCACCATGTTCGCGTTGCTCCTTTATCATCCGGCGGCGGACCGCTATGACCTCAGTTCCCTGGGTGACTGTATATCCGGCGGGGCCCCCCTATCCAAAGAGCTTCACGACCAATTCGAGAGCAAATTCAATTGTAGAATGCGCCAGTTATACGGCCTCACCGAGGCGGCGGGCATGGGTGCCATCATTCGCCCCAGCCACCCATACAGGGAAGGTACGGTTGGAAAAGCTTACGATAACGTCACCCTTGCCATCTTCGACGACGATGACAACCCTCTCCCCCCTGGGGAGCTAGGGGAAGTGGTTATCCAGGGGCCCCAGGTGATGAAAGGGTATCTCAACCGGCCAGAGGAGACAGCGGAGGTGTTGCGAGGAGGATGGTTGCATACAGGAGATATCGGCTACCTAGACGACGAGGGATTCCTCTACATCACCGATCGCAAGAAAGACCTTATCATCAAGGGCGGGGAGAATATCATGCCCGTACAGATCGAGGAGGTCTTATATAAACATGCGGCGGTGATGGAGGCGGCTGCCATTGGCGTTCCCGACCCCGTCTACGGGGAGGAGATAGTGGCGTGCGTCGCCCTCAAGCCGGGGATGCAGGTTCCTGCCGAAGAGATCCTGGACTTCGCCAGGAAGCAGCTGCCCACCTTCAAACAGCCGCGGGAAGTGATTATCCTGGAGACTTTGCCCAAGAGCTCCATCGGCAAAATTCTCAAGAGAGAGCTGCGCAGAAAGTACACGCAAAGCGAATGAAATAGCGCGGTCAAACAAAATTTCAAGTAAAGATACGCGGAGGAAGTTTAGGCATTCATATCGCGGGGAAGCGGGACTTAGCATATTCCCTCATGGGGAAACTTAATTAAAAGGTCAGATGTACCCCCACGACTACTTTGAGTGTTTACCCTTGTATTCCAAGCTGAGAACTCCCGTCTTCCTCGGAGCCACGGGAGATAGCGGAGCCTTCTCTTTCTTTCTCCTCTCCGCCATATTCCCGGATATATAACCCACCAAAAACCCCAATAAAAGCAGGGCTACGAAAACCCAGAAATATCTTGAGAATACGGAATAAGCGCTTTGGATATAGGTCCTCTTCTCTAAAAATAATAGGAGGGGCGGAACAAGAATGCCTAAAAACACCAGATCGGAGAGGAAAGCCACCAGCCCGCCCCTTCTCCCGTTGATGGCGCGGCGGGATACATCCGGATAGATATAGGCGAAGAGAGCTCCCGCCAGGAAGATGGAGAGGCACATCATGGCAGCGGCGAAATTGCTGTAAGCCAGCCAGATAACCAGCAAGGTGACGATGCAGGAGAATCCTAAGGAAAGGACTAGATAGAACAGCTTCATAAACAAAGAGACGCCCACTAAGGCGACCAAGGGGGTCTTTCTAGGCGCCCTTCTTGGCCTTGCCTCCTCCGTGACGCTCGGCGGGGGAAGTATATCCTTTAAATCCATTGTAGCCGGGGCAGTCGTGCTAGGTGCCGACTGCTGCTCCAGCGGTCCGTCACAGTTGAAACAATGGGTATCGCTATCTAGGTTTCTCACACCGCACCAGGGGCATCTCTGCATAGCTCACTCACCGTAAAAGCGTCTATAATGTGATTTAGTTTAGTGCCCTGGGGGCTCAGAATCAACGAAATCACGTCAAACCTACAACTCCCAGGCTGTATTCCCTTACTCCCTAAATACTGCAAGTAATGCGAGGCGGTCCTCGCCAACCTCAACCGTTTAGCCCGGTCCACTGTCTCCTCCGGCCTCACCGGATAGGATGACTTGCGCATTCGTACCTCGCAGAAGACCAAGCAATCTCCATAAAGAGCGATGATATCCACCTCTCCCCCATTCCATCTATATCTCCTCTCTAAAATGCGATAGCCCTTCCATCTCAGCCAATGGCAGGCCAAGTCCTCCCCTTTTTTTCCTTTTTTTATATTGGAGCTAATATTGGAACGTTCTTCCTCCCATAATTTTAAGGTCATTCCCACAACACCATCCTCGTCTGTATCACCGGGTGGTAAGTCATGCGGTGATAAGGGCAGGGCCCCCAGCGATCCAATGCCTCTAGGTGACGGGCGGTTCCATATCCTTTATGCTGGGAAAAGCCATATTGTGGATAGAAAAAATGGATATGTCTCATCATTCTGTCCCTTAAAACCTTAGCCAGGATAGACGCGGCGGCGATGCACTGGCAGCGCTGGTCCCCTTTCACCACGTTTTCCTGAGGAATTTCGAGGTCGGGTATCGTATAAAGATCCACCAGCACAATATCTAGACGACAGCGGAGGGCGTCCACTGCGTCCCGCATGGCCACAAGATTTGCCTCGCGTAGCCCCCAATCGTCGATCTCCTTGGGGGAGACACAGGACCAGGACCAGGCCACCGCTTCCCTTACTATCAAGGAGAATAGATCTTCTCTTCTGGAGGGGGTAAGCTGTTTGGAATCCCGCACCCCAGGGATGATCCTTCCCGCTGGCAGCACCACCGCCGCGGCGACCAAGGGTCCAGCTAAGGCGCCTCTACCTGCCTCATCTACCCCGGCGACCATCTCCAGGCCTTGAGACCAAATATCTCGCTCTATCTCCAACATGTCCATTCTGTCTCGTTCCACGCCTTTCAAAAAAGTAACGGGGCGCTCCTTTCCCGAAGTTAATTTTACGTTATGTAAATATTTTTCCACTGGCTCTCCTACCCCTATAATGCGCCTCCCTCTATCCGCCAGCTGGAGTGCTTAACAGAGGTGCTCACAGCCAAAATCATTTAATGGAACCCCAGCGGCTGGGGGGCCACCAGATAAGTATGGCTCTTCCCAGAATGGACCGAAAGGGAACGAACCCCCAGCGCCTACTGTCGTTGGAGTTAGGGCGGTTGTCCCCCATAACCATCACTGTACCCTCGGGGACGCGCCAGCTGCCCTGCGGCCCCCCGGGCACCCGCGCGTAATTTTCCTCCAATCTCACCCCATCGATGTATATCTCCCCTCCCTCTCTCACCTCCACTTGCTCCCCGGGCAAGCCCACCACCCTTTTAACGAAGAGAACGCTATCCTGGTGGGTGATGTTCATCACCTCCGCCAACAGATCTAAAGAGCGGGAGAGGGGATTCCCACCTTGGGTCCAATTGGCGGGATCCTGGGGGTTAAAACGGAAGACGATCACCTCTCCTCTCTCGGGGGGAGAGAAATGGTAGCTAACCCTTTCCACTAAGATACGGTCTCCCACCTTCAAAGTAGGTTCCATGGATACCGAGGGAACCCCAAATCCCCTTATCAGAAAAGCCTGAGAGTAGATTACAATTACCAAGGCGAAGATGAAGAGTACTAGGAGTTCCACCAGCGCGTAGATGACCCGCTGATATCGGAGGAGTATTTCCTTCCCATCCCCCATATCTCTTTCAACACGGGACAGGCTCTCCCTTTCCGGCGGAGCTGGTTCCCCTACCCGCATTGGGGAGGTTGGAAAACTTGGCTTTGAATCCGGAATTTCCCGGTCACTATCCTCGAAATAACCATCTCCCATAGAGGATAGCCCCTACCTTGCCCGTCTCTCCTTAACCTTGGCGGCCTTGCCCACCTTCTCGCGCAGGTAGTAGAGTTTGGCCCTGCGCACATCTCCCTGGCTCACCACCTCAATCTTAGAGATCATGGGCGAATGGAGGGGAAAGGTGCGCTCTACCCCTACGCCAAAAGAGGTCTTTCTCACGGTGAAGGTCTCGCGGAGACCTCCGCCTTGCCTACGAATGACGATGCCTTGAAAAACCTGGATCCTCTCCCGATTCCCTTCCACTACACGTAGATGTACTTTGACGGTGTCCCCCGGGCGAAACTCCGGTAGATCATCCCTCAAATATTCCGCTTCCACGGAGTCGGTCTTCTGCATATCCATCACCTCTTTCGAGAACTGTCACAAATAACTATCATATCATCTTATCAAACTCAACCGACATAAAACCACCTCTGCCTTCCCGGACTGGCCAACTTCTCCTCAATCTCCTCCGTCCTTCTTTTTTTCTTGACCAGACGTAACACTATGGTTCTTAGGTCGAACATTCGAGATATCACCCCTTTTGTTCCGTAAATCTGGCTGCTTTATCAGGATGATAGGGTGGTCTCTTAACTTTTTTTTTCGACTTGGAAAGCCCCTACTGAAACGCTACAGAATCCTTCCTGTAGCGAATTTCGTGGTCGCGCAATTAGGACAAGACATAATAATACTCCGGACAAATCGCAAAATAAGAGGACGGAGAATAAAACCGCCTATGGGGATTTCTCTATTCTTCCCCCAAAAGATCGGGGCGTAGCTCGCGGGTAATCTTCAAGGCTTGTTCCTTCCGCCAACGCTTGATCTCCTGGTGATTTCCCCCTAGAAGCACCTCTGGAACTTTCCACCCACGGTAATCCGCTGGTCGGGTATACTGGGGATACTCTAAGTATCCACAGGTGAAGGACTCTTCGGAGACCGACTCCTGATTGCCCACCACTCCCGGTATCAGCCGAACCACGCAGTCCACCAGCACCATGGCGGCTATCTCGCCCCCGGAGAGAACGTAATCTCCCACAGATACGCTGTCGGTGCAGAGGTGTTCCCTCACCCGTTCATCTATCCCCTCATATCTGCCACAGATAAGGGCGAGCGTCTCCTCGTTAGCCAGTTCGTGTACTAGCTTCTGGTCCAGCCTTTTGCCCCGGGGGGTAAGGAGAATGACGCGCACTCGCTTCTTTAGTTTCTCCAAATCCGAGAAGGAACAGTCGTATACGGAGAGAACCGCCTTGAAGATGGGCTCGGGCTTCATCACCATCCCCGGCCCCCCGCCGAAAGGAACGTCATCCACTTGTCGGTGCTTGTCTAGAGCGTACTCCCTGATGTCATGCACGTTTATTCGCACTAACCCCCGTTCCTGAGCTTTACCGAGCAGGCTCTCCCCAAAGGGGGACTGAAACATCCGGGGGAATATAGTGAATATGTCTATCCTCATACCTCAATCCTCCAGCAACCCGGGGACGGGAGTTATGGTCATAGAGCCCCTCTCCAGCTCTATCTCCCTCACCACTTCCCGGGTGAATGGAATCAGAAATTCCTTTTCCCCTTTTACCACCAGCACGTCGTTACTACCGGTGGGAAAGATCTCCACTACCTCGCCTAATAAGCGCCCCTCTATGGTGCTGACCCGCAAACCCAGCAGTTGATGCTCCCACCAACATCCTGGGGGAGGGGGCTCCATCTCCTCATCGGTGATCCACAATTCCCTTCCCTTAAGAATTTCCGCATCCTCCCGGCGGTCCACGCCGGAGAATTTCACCAGTAGGCATCCTTTGCCTGGGCGTGTCTCCTCGATGATCAGGCGCCCCTCGCATCCCTCCAGAATAAAGGAGTTCCCCGCGCGGAAGCGCTTAGGGTTTTCGCTCAGAGGAAAGACCTTTACCCATCCATGAAGCCCGTGAGGTTTAATTACTTTTCCGGTGACGATCAGGAGCATCTCGGGAAATACTCTCCCCCATCTGCGGAATAAAGATCAATCCATTATCGACGATACTCGCCGCGAAACAGTGGCTAATCGATGATCTCCACGATGGCGCTGCGTCCTTCCTTCACCGCCGCCGCCTTGATCAAAACGCGCATGGCTTGCGCTATTCTTCCATTTTTGCCGATAACCTTTCCCACATCGTCGGGGGCTACCCTCAACTGGAGGATAACCGATTTTTCACCTTCCACCACCGTGACATTAACGGCATCGGGATGGTCAACCAGGGATTTGGCCAGGTATTCCAGCAGCTCTTTCATCCACCCCTCCTAAAGCGATTCTTCTTCCTTCTGTTTCGCTTTTTTGTCTTCCTCGAACCGCTGCCAAACTCCCTTCACTTTTAGAAGTTTTAGCACCGGCTGGCTAGGTTGCGCGCCTTTACGCAACCATTCCAGTGCTTTCTCCTCGTCTATCTCGATCAAGGAAGGCTCCGTTCTGGGGTCATACTGGCCCAGAGTCTCTATAAAGCGACCGTCCCGCGGGCTTCTAGAATCAGCCACCACAATGCGGTAAAAGGGCCTCTTGGTCGTTCCCATTCTGCGCAATCTCATCCGTACTGCCAAGTGAATTTTCCTCCTTTCCGCCGGGATTCACCCTCTAGAATCTTCGCTCCGCTTTCGCCTCTCTTGCCAATATCATAATGGGTTTTCGCTCAGCTTCCCCCACTTGATGTCCTCAAGCGTCTTTACAAGTTGACTGGGGTCACCTACTCGCGCCTTGCTTCCTTCACACCTCCACGTTATTTCTTCTAAACATTCAACTTTAACCGAAATTTTTCAGATCTGAAAGGGAAAGATCTTTCCCAACTGGCGGGGGGACATCTTTCCCATCTGTTTAACCAGTTTCTGCATCTGTTGAAACTGCTGGAGCAGCCGGTTTACATCCTGGGTGCTGGTCCCGCTCCCCGCGGCGATACGCCTTTTACGGCTGGCGCCGATTATCTGGGGGTTACTCCGCTCCTCGCGGGTCATCGAAAGTATGATGGCCTCGATGCGTTTGATTTGTTCGTCGTCCACCTTCAGGTTCTTGAGCTTGGATGAGGAGATTCCAGGGATCATTCCCAGGATCTGGTCGAGGGGCCCCATCCTTTTCAGCTGCTCCATTTGATCGAGGAAATCCTCTAAATCAAACTGTTGCTTGCGTAGTTTTTCCTCCAGTTTCTTGGCTTTCTCCTGGTCATAGGAGGCTTGTGCTTTATCGATAAGGGTGAGCTGGTCCCACATCCACACGATGCGCGAAGCCATGCGGTCTGTATAAAAGTCTTCCAGGTCGTTCAACTTCTCCCCCACTCCGCCCAACTTGATGGGTCTTCCGGTCACCGCCTTGATGGAGAGTGCCGCACCCCCGCGCGAATCGCCATCCAACTTGGTGAGAATAATCCCATCGAAGTCCACTTTTTCCTGGAAAGCCAGGGCCACGTTCACCGCGTCCTGACCGGTCATGGCGTCCACCACCAGCATGGTCTCATGGGGATTCACTCTTTCCCTCACCCTTACCAGTTCATCCATCATCTCCTCGTCTATATGTAACCTTCCCGCGGTGTCCAGGATAACCGTGTCGAAACCTTCCCTGCCCGCTCGTTTTACCGCGTCTAGTGCGATCTCCTCCGGCTTTTTCACCCTGTCCGAATGCACCTCTACCCCTATCCTTTGACCTAGCTTCTCCAGCTGGTCGATGGCGGCGGGGCGATAGATGTCCGCCGCTACCAAGAGGGGATGGCGCCCATTGGTCTTGAGATGTTTAGCTAACTTGGCGGCCACGGTGGTCTTGCCCGATCCCTGCAACCCCACCAACATTATTACCGTGGGAGGATGACTGGCGAAATTAATAGCGCTTGAGGTGCTGCCTAAAAGCTCGGTGAGCTCCTCGTCAACGATCTTGATCACCTGCTGAGCAGGGGTCAGGGACCTCAACACCTCCTGGCCCACCGCTCTTTCTTTTACCCGTGCCACGAATTCCTTAACCACTCGGAAGTTAACGTCCGCTTCCAGCAGCGCCAGGCGTATCTCCCTGGAAACCTCCTCAACATGTTTCTCCGACAGTTTGGCGTGGCCCCGCAGCCTCCTGAAGATGTCCTGCAGGCGATCGGTCAGATTGTCGAACATATCGCTTTCACCTATTTTCCCTATATTGGATCATCTTATCTTCCTAATTATGCTATGAAAAGCTCCATGAATGCAAAAGGATTAAATACACGGGCCAAATTACCAGATTCATGATGTCAAAATCGCCTATATGGCGCTGACACAAGCGCAGACACAATATCCACGAACATCGACGTTTCAGGTCATGACGTCGCGCGGCATAGATACTTCAAGGATAGGTTTAATATATTCCCTCCCCTAAAACCGCGGGGTCGATTGGCTATCTTCCTATTGCCCAATCCTTTGATATCGTGGAGAAAAAAAGCTTTATTCCCGCCTCACAAGGCGGCATGGTCTTCTCCAGCACTCGTTCAAAAGATGCATTGAACAAGCCTTACGGGGCCGTTTCCCTTTTCGCCAATATACATACTCTTTTTAGCGAAGACAAAGGGCGATTATGAAAATGAGGCCCTCTCGTTTTTTTCTCCGCGATTTATCCCAGGCGCGGAGGAGTGAACTATTACCTAAAGGGGTGTTCAGTGGGAATATTTCCTGAGTTTCCTATAAGACCTCGCGGGGATGCTTACACGCCAGGGGCAAATAGTGCCCGGGAAAACTCCTCTGGGTCAAAGAGGTGCAGGTCCTCCAAGCCCTCTCCCACCCCGATGAGTTTAATGGGAATACCTAACTCGTGCTGTATAGCCACCACGATCCCCCCTCGGGCCGTTCCGTCAAGCTTGGTGAGCACCACCCCAGTTATGTCGATGGCTTCCTGAAACAGTTTTGCCTGTACCAGCCCGTTCTGCCCGGTGGTGGCATCGATCACCAACAACGACTCGGTCACTGGAGCCTCCCTCTCCGCCACCCGTTTGATCTTCTTCAACTCCTCCATGAGGTTGACTTTAGTGTGCAGCCTCCCGGCCGTGTCCACGATGACCACGTCCATTCCCCGGGCTTTCGCCGACTGGATGGCGTCGAAGGCCACGGCAGCCGCGTCCGCTCCCTGCCGGTGTTTCACCGTGTGCACGCCCACCCTTTCCCCCCATATCTCCAGCTGTTCGATTCCCGCCGCCCGGAAAGTGTCTGCCGCGGCTAGGATCACCTTCTTTCCCTCGTTTTTGAGCATGTGTGCGAGTTTGGCGATGGTGGTGGTCTTTCCCGTGCCGTTAACTCCCACCATGAGAAAGACGCAAGTCCCTTTCGGGTTGAATCTCAAATCCCTCTCCTCGCTCCGCAGAGCCCCGGCTAGCTCTTCCGCGAATGCCTCCATGGCTCGCTCCGGCTCTTTTATATTTTCCGAGGCGATGCGATCTCGTAGCCGCTCCAGCAAGATCTGGGTCATCTCCACACCCACGTCGGCGCCGATGAGAATCTCCTCTACCTCCTCCCAGAAATCGGCGTCGAAGCGCCTGGAGGCCATAGCCCGGGAGAGAGGATTGATCCACGAGGTCCTGCTCTTGGCAAGTCCGGCCTTTAAACGGGCGAACCATCCAACCTTCTCCTCCTCGGGCTCCCTTTCTCCCTCTGCTTCCCCCATCCGCTCTTTCGCCTCTTCCCCCTCAGCCGGCTGTGGCTGCGCCGTGGTCTCAAGAACGATATTATCTTCAACTTGTAATATTTTTTTCTCGGAGGCCTCTTCCCATTCTGGCTCCCCTTCAGCCGCGAAGCCCAGTTCCTCAAGAATTTCTTCTTGGGAAACCCATTCCTCCGTCATTCCCTCCAGAACTTCCTCATCCCTTGCTTGGCGCTTTTCTTGTTTGCGCGATTCTCTCTCCCTGCGCCTTTGCTCCTTTAAAGCTTTCTTACGCTCCCTCTCCAGAGCTTTGAGCTCCTTTTTGCTCAGTTCCATCTCCTCATTTTTCCCGTTTTCCAATTCCTTCTCCCCGTTTCCTTCTCCGCTCCAAAAGGTAAACACAAGGTGGTTAACAACTGAAATATATAGCAAACCGGATTAGGTTGCCAGGGGAAACGTCCGCTAATCGCCCCAGGGCGGGTCAAGCCGCCCCACTGTGAGGCGCGACCTCCTGCTCCTTGAAACGCTGGGAGATGAGCTGGGATACGCCATCGGCCTGCATACTTACTCCGTAAAGGATATCGGCTATCTCCATGGTACGCTTCTGATGGGTAATCACGATAAGCTGAGAGTTCTTCTTGAACTCCTGAAGCATGCGCAGAAATCGATGGAGGTTGACGTCGTCCAACGCCGCCTCAACCTCATCTAAGAAATAGAAGGGGCTGGGACGAGTTTTAAAGATGGCGAAGAGGAAGGCAAGGGAAATGAGGGCGGTCTCCCCGCCCGAGAGCAGGGAGAGTTTTTTCAGGCGCTTTCCCGAGGGCTGGGCTTCCACTTCCACTCCGGTATTTAGTAGGTCATCCGGGTCAGTTAAAACTAGTTCCGCCCGGCCGTTGGGAAATAGCCAGGTGAAAAGCTCTTGGAAATGGAGGTTGATCTGGTCAAAAGTCTCCCGGAATATCTTCATGATCTCCCGATCTATCTCCCTTATAACCTTGTTCAGCGCGGCGCGGCTCTCCTTGAGGTCCTCCACCTGAGTCTGGAGAAAATCATATCTCTCTTTCAGTGCCCGGTACTCTTCAACCGCCAATGGGTTGACCTGGCCCATACTATCCCTGCGCGCCTGTAGCTGCTCCACACGAAGGCGCATCTCCTCCACCGGTTCCTGGGTAAGATATTCGCTCAATGCGGTCTGCAGGGAAACGCCAAACTCCTCCACCAATTTCTCCGCTAACATATCCACCCGAGATCTCAACTCCACCGCAAGGATTTCCCAGTTATGCACCGCCTCTCTCAATTCCTCCACCCGTTGCTCCCGCGCCTCCAACTCTTCGGCCAACCGTTCTATCTCCTTGTCCAGTTCCTGAATCTCCCCCTCCTTCTCCCGCAAGGCTTGGGAATATCTCTCGTGGAAAACCGCCACCATCCCTTCCAGTTCCACGGCTAGCTCCCTCAGTTCCTCCATCTTATCAAACCCCATCTGTCGATGGTCCTCCCCTGACTTCGCGCCCCCTCCCCACTCCTCAAGGGATGTCCTCAACTCTCTTGTCCTTTCCTCCAAATGATTTATCCTCTCCTTAAGGGAAGCCCTCCGAAAATATAAATCCTTGAGCGCTACCTCCTTTTGTTCCATCAGGTTTTTTGCTTCCCGCTGCTTCTCCTCCTCGCGAAGGATAAGGGGTTCCAGATCTTTCAAAGCCTTCCTCAGTTCTCTCTCCTCTGATTCCAATTCCTCCCTTCTCCGGACAGTGGATTTACTCTCCTCCTCCAGTTCGCTCAACCTTCTCTCCAGATCGAGCAGCTTATCCTTTTTCTCCTGCTCCTTTAAGAGGGTTTCCCTCTGCTGTAATTCCTTTTCTTTAAGAGACTCCAAGACCTTTTGGACTTCTTCCTCAATCTGAAGGAGGCTACCCTCCGCCGCGGCAAGGGTTTTTCCCAAATTCCTTCTTTCTGCTTCAAAGCGCAAATTATCTTCCTCCAACCTTTCCAGCTTATCCTGAAGTTCTTCTTCCTCTCTCCGCTTAGCCAGCAGATGAAAGGGGCTACGAGACCTACAGCCCCCCTTGATCACGCGACGGGATGAGATAATCTCCCCTTCGGGAGTGAGAAAGGTCAGTCGGGGATAGATCTCCGCTTTGCCCACCGCTTCCTCGAAACTCCTGCAGAGCGCCACGTCTTTTAATAGAAACTCCAGTACCGGTTTGAGAAAAGACTCCGCTTGGATAGCTTTCATCGCCCCCGCCTCGCCCGCCAACCCAGATGATTCCTTCCACTCTTCTCGTATCCCTTCGGAGAATTCATCCAGACAGAAGAAGAGGGCATATCCCCCCTGCTCATCTCTGAGTAGCTTGCGGGCTCGGACAGCGTCCTCCACCCGATCCACCACCAAGGCGAATAACCAGGGGCCCAGGAAGGACTCCAGCGCCCGCTCCCACTCCGGATCAATTTTAACGAAATGTAAAAATATCCCTCTTATCCCCGGAAACTTTCTTTCCGCTACCAGCACTTTGGCCGCTCCGGCCGCATAATCTATCCGCCTCTCAAAAATCTCATGGAGGGCTTGAAGCCTAGCCATCGCCAGGATCCTCTCCTCAGAGGAGACGCGCAGGCGTTCTTCCGCTTCCTCCAGCCCGCGGCGAAATTGCGCGAGTTGCGATAACAGCTCCTCTTTACGCCCGCTCAAAGCTGTCAAGGTCCTTTGCTCTTCCCTTATCCCTTTCTCCATACTCCGGACCTTTGACCCCATATCCCTCGCCTCCTCCCGCGCTTTCTCCACCAGGGACCGCGTCTCCATCAACCGCTCTGTAAGTTCCTTCTCGCGTCCCTCAATCTCTTGTCGCTGGGCGAGGGTATACTTTAACTGTTGCTGGAGACGTCTCATTTCCTCGGACAAAGCGTTCTTTTGTCTGGAGACCCTAGAGTGGTCACTCGCCGTATTCCACCGCTCCTTCTCCAGCCGCCCGATCTCCAGCTCCAGTTCCTCCTCTTCGCGCTTGGATGAATCCAGCTGCCGGCTCAAGTCCACCAGGCGTTCTTCCCAATCCTTCTTTCTGCGCTCTAAATCCTTGAGACTGAAGACAGGCCCCGTCTCCCTGGCCAGCATGAACTTTCGCCTCTCCTCGACAAGCCTTATCTGTCCCCGTAGCCGCTCGAGACAAGATGACAATTTGTAAGAATTTTCCTGTCGCTTCTGGTGAGAGGCGCGCAACCCATGAATAAGTTGGTCCTTCTGATGTAGGGTGGTTTTACCCTCCTTAAGGAAAGCCTGACATTCCTCCAGCTCTTTTCTAACCCTTTCTTCCTCCTTTATACGGTTCTCCCATTGTTGCTGGAGAGACCTCAACTCCGCCACCACCAGCTTCACCTGAAGCTCCTTCAACTCCCCCTCCACAGCCCGGTACTCCTCAGCCACTTGCGCCTGCCTCTCCAGTGGCTTCAACTGTTTCTTCACCTCGGAGAGGATATCCCCGATGCGCACCAGGTTCTGTTCCGTCCCCTCCAGCTTGCGCAGGGCCTTCTCTTTGCGCCTGCGATGCTTGAGCAAGCCAGCGGCCTCCTCGATAAACGACCTCCTCTCTTCCGGACGACTGGTCATCACCCGCTCCAAGCGATTCTGACCGATAACCGCGGTAAGCTCTCTTCCCACGCCGAAATCGGATAAGAGCTCGGTGATGTCCAGAAGACGGGCGGGGGTCCGATTCAGTAGATATTCGCTCTCCCCGTTCCGATAGAGCAGCCTGGAGACCACCACCTCCTCATAGTCCAAGGGGATAGTCCCATTGGAGTTGTCGAAGGATAGAGAGACTTCAGCCAAGCCCAGTGGCTGGCGCGCCGC
>JACVIX010000055.1 GCA_015711725.1 Candidatus Geothermincola primus
CATTCCAAGACATGAAGAAGGCGGTTAGATGTCCCCCCGGGTCCTTCAGAGACTCAGAGGGAAAAGGTTGCGCGGATGTTAGCGACGCTTTTGTTGGGCAACAAGGATGGAAGCTCGCCCTACGGATGAAGGCGGACAAGAAGCCGTTATTGCCAATATGATGGGTGGCTCTCTATGGGGAGGAATATGAATATAATCATGATAAGCCAAACCTGTTTACCGTGAAAGACTGGACCTTACCTCGCCGAGAATGCGTGCCATCCGATGGTCCGAGGGTAAAGCCAGCGAGAAATAGGACTTGAACTTGCGTCTTTCCTTGGAATGGCATATGTTCAATATATTCCAGAGAGGAAAGGTGAGTGAAAAATAGGACTACCACTGTGTTATAATCTTTCTGGTCGGAAATACGGATAAAATAAGGGCGATTGATCCGAGGGAGTGCCAATTGTCTGCAAATGCGGGGCAGAAAAAGGTGTTCTATAGGTTTCTCCTCATCGGTCTTGGCATACCCGTTATTTTATTCTCCGCGGAATCCATTATCCATCTTGCCCATCCCTTAAGGAGGTTGAGCCTTTCTTCGATGATTCTAAACCTTATCGTTTTGGGGTTGGTGGCGTCATCCTCGATTATTTGGGTTTTCTTCAGCCGGTTGCTTTATCGCCGTCTTTGGGACCTTTTCAATAACGTCAAGGGTGATCACGATATATGGTCATATGCGGAAGGGGCATTCGGTTTCGTGGGAGTGGGAATCAGCCTTTCATCGGCTTTGGGTTTTCTCTACTACTTGCTCAGTGGGGACTATCTCAGAAGCCTGTTTCTCCATGCGTTGGCGTTCATACTCTTCGTGGCGGAAACGATAAACTTTGCCCCTCGGATAGGGCGAATCAAGGATAAGCTAGGGTAGAGTTATGGGGATTATCAAGAGTTTCGAACATAGACTAGAGAGAGCTCTGGAAGGCACTTTCTCCAAGGTTTTCAAGGTGGGGGTTCATCCCATTGAGGTGGCGAAGAGGGTTTCGAGGTTGCTAGAGGAGGAGAAGAGCGTCGCACCAGGAGAAGTATTAGCCCCCAACCGTTTCGAAATCTATCTCTCTGATTCGGATTACCGACGGTTTGAGGGGTATCGAGGGGTGATGCAGACCGAGCTGGAGAAGTTGGTTATTGACCAGGCGCAAAGGCGGAGGTATACCCTGCTTACTCGCCCGACCATAGAGTTTATCCTGGACGAGGGATTAATAGAAGGAGATTTTCGTGTTTCCGCTAAAATCTCCGCTGGTTCCATAAGAGAACCGTCGAGAGGTAAAGAAAACACCTTCTACCCTGAGGGACCTAAGACCGTGAGGGGATGGATCGAAGTGCTGGAAGGAAAGAAAGTAGTCCAATCCGTCCAATTGAGACCCGGTGGCTTGAGGATTGGCAGGGCGGAGGACAATGACTTGGTCCTTGAGGATATGTTGGTTTCGCGACATCACGCGATTATTGAGATGACTCCGGGGGGCTATCTTGTCAGGGATTTGCACAGCACCAACGGGACCGCGGTAAACGGAAGGCAGGTGATGGAGCGTCTTCTGGAAGATGGAGATTTAATTATGGTGGGCGGAACCAGATTGCTTGTCCGTTTACCTCAGGTTTGAACCGCCGGGTTTCACCCCCTTGACGGCGGCGATGGATTTTTCCGGTGAAGGACTTAAGCAAGGAATAGCCGGAATCTGTCATAAAAAAGTCGCCCTTCGATCTTATGCGCATAAACTAGAGCTCTGGCTAGCTGGTGTGTTCCCTAAATTTTCTACGTACCCCCGGATAAAGGTGTCTCGTCCCGGATGCGGTTCACCAGCGAGATTGACTTTTTCGGATGAGCCGTTTGCCCGGAGGCAGTTCCCATCCCATATTCGATTGCAGAAGAGCCTTTTATCAAGAGGAGGAGATGAGCGAAGGAGCAGGGAAACTCGATTAATCTTTGAATTATTAGGGAAGATTAGGGAAGGCTAAGGGTTAGTTGGGGATAATCCTGTCCACGAACGCTCCCTCCCTTTTTATGGCATTCTTAAGGGCGTCCGCGCATTTTTTACTACATGTCATAAACATTAAATCGTTGCCAGCCCTTTTAGCCCAGGAATTGGCGGAGGTGACCGTGGCGGGTATAACCCTGTTTAGTTTCACCAGAGGCCAGGATATCACTTGGCCCTCTTTTCCTCTAAGTTGGCCTTCTTTTTTGATCTTCACTCCTAAACCATAGACCTCGGAATCTTCAGGTATCTTCCTCTCGCACCAAGCGCAGACATTGGCGCATTTACCTTCTGAGACGTAACTAAGAAGATTGTTCTCGTTGAGCCATTTCAGTATCTTACCGCATTCCCAAGGAGGTATTTGACATGTCCCCAAGTGTGGTTGGATCCACTCGCACGCGTCGCATATCTCCCAATGGCCGCAACGAATCTCCTTCTCCGGCCAATGGTCTGGGTCCAGTTGGGCTCCACATTCCAAGCACCAGACAAAACCGCAGTCGACACAAAGCCCCAGAGTGGGATTGTCAATACCAATCACCTCGTCGCACTGTACGGAATTTCTGCTGTTACATTTAGGGCAGTCGCCCACGAAGATCATACGGAGAAAATCCTCTTTCGATTGAGATTTCTCCGCTACCATCCTCACGTATTCGATGACGTCCTGGGGAAGTCCTTCCAAGATGCCGCGCAACTTCTCGGAATCGAATTTTTCCATATCTTCCTCTATTTTAAGGGAAATCTAATTAATTTATTAGACGTTGGCCTTATCAACTCCTTTACAGCTTCCCACTTCATGGTAAATAAGCGAAGGAGAAAGATATATGCTAGGTGGAAGTAAGACATTCATGGTTGGAAGTTTCCTGGAGACAAGATCGCCTCAAGTGGAGCGATCTTACCTGGTTTGGAGATCAACCTCGCCGGTTGAGAATTTACCTCTATGAGGAGACAGATTATATCTCTGGTCCTCCTGATTTCGGCTTAATCTCTTCTACTTGAATAGATTTGGGAGGCGGAGAGAGCCCCACGCTTAAACAGAAGTATATGCATCTCCACATGCTTTCTGGTATGTTAAACCAGAGAGATATTATAGGGAAAGGATGCTAGATGCCGGAGATAGTTTACACCATCTTGAAATTCTTGTCCCTGCTATTGCTTTATCTTTTCATCTTTTTCGTGGTTCGCTCTCTGTACCTGGATATCCAGCCCCAGGAGGTGACGGTCAAACCTGGGGCAAAACCCACACGTGTCAAGAAGTCAGCTTCGCCCTTCCTGAAAATTATTTCCGCGGAGTCGTCCACTCCCCGAAGGAAATATCTGGTGGGAGAAGGGATAGTGATCGGTAGAGCGGCGGAGTGTCAGATCTGCTTGGAAGATGAGTTCGCCTCTCATCTGCATTCACGGATCACCTTAACCCAGGGAGGTTATCTTATTGAGGATTTGGGGAGCACCAACGGTACTTATGTGAATGGCCGCAAGATCAACTACCCGGTGGAACTTCGTAACGGGGACCGCATCAAGATCGGCAAAACCATTCTGGAGTTCAGGAGTTGAGGATGGAATACGCCGCCGTTACCCATAAGGGCAGGGTAAGAGAGATAAACGAGGACAGTTACTTCGCTGGCGATGGTGTCTTTATCGTGGCGGATGGGATGGGAGGGCATAGAGCCGGGGAAGTGGCCAGCGGCCTGGCCATTGAGGTGTTTCTTCGCGGTTTCCGCGAGAACCTGGGGAGGTATGAAATAGGGGAAAGCATCGCCATATCTATGCGGGAGGCCAATGCGGCTGTTTACGCCAAATCTCGGGAAGAGGCGGGTATGGCAGGGATGGGCACCACTATGACCGTGGCGGTCCTGCGATCCGGCAAGGTCTATATTGGACATGTGGGAGACAGCCGGGCATATATTTACAGAAAGGGCAGGTTGTTCAGACTTACGGAGGACCACTCCTTGGTAGCGGAGCTTACCAGGTTAGGCAAGCTCAGCCAGGAACAGGCTTTAAGTCACCCCCAAAGAAACGTTATCACCAGGGCTCTGGGGATCGCTGGGGAGGTGGAGGTGGATATTTCTGCCTACCGGATCGAGGAGGGCGACATCCTATTGCTCTGTACCGATGGATTGACCGAGCACCTTAGGGATGAAGAGATCGCCGAGATTATCGCCGGCGGAGATGACTTAAAATCCATATCCGAGGAGCTGCTGGAGAAAGCTAACGGGAGAGGGGGAAGCGACAATATCAGCGTCATACTGGTGGATTGCTCCGGCATACCTGATGGGAAGAGCGAAGATGCTGAAAGGATGGGTCGCGAGGATATGGCGACATCCCTGGATGAGGAAACAGTAAAAATGAGCGTGGCTGAGACTGGGAAGCCTAAAGGGAGGCGGGGTTACTTCCTTCTAACCATGGCTCTGGTATTCATCGTTATAATCTTAGGTGGCTTTTTTCTGTTGCTCTACATGAAGAGGCATTACTATTACGTGGGAGAGGATTCCCAGGCCAGCATCGCCCTTTTCCGCGGCATTCCTTACAAGATTTTCGGGGTGGAGCTTTATAGCGAGATGGAACGGTCTGGGATGCCACTGGAAAGATTACCCGAGGAGGAACAGTATAATCTGCGGCACCCCACAGCTGGAAGCTATGAGGAATCCAAAGAAAGATATGACCGACTGGTGGATTTCGCGGAAAACCATGTGAGGGTACCTGAACTGGAGGGGATGACTCTGGAAGAGGCAGAAGAGGCGCTGGCGCAAAGGCGCCTGAGATTGAACGTGATTACTAAGGAGCCTCCCCCTGGGGGCAAAGTTCAATCCCAGTCGCCGGGATCTGGAACTTTGCAAGAGATAGATACCGTCATCAATGTTTGGGTTGGAGCTACGGATTAAGGGATTTCCAGAGGAGTTCGAAGGTTTGAGGGCGGATGAAAAAACTGGATGATAGGGTGTTGAGCTTATCGAATATGGTTAGGAACCGGTTACGCAACCGCGAGCTTCTCCTCTTGGTAGTGGTCCTGACTATCGGGTGCGCCGGGTTTTCGGCGGTGGATGTGGCCCAAAAGGGAAAGGTAAACGGGGATACTTTCCTCTACCCACTGGCGTTATTAGGAATAGGATTGCTTTTGAACCTGGCAATGCGCGTCTTCGTCCCCAGGGGAGATGCCCTATTACTCCCCCTCTCCGCGCTTCTGACCACCCTGGGATTGATCATGATCTACCGTCTAGACCAGCACCTAGCTCAGTTGCAATTTTCCTGGTTCGCCGTAAGCGCGGGTTGCTTCGTTCTGCTCCTCTTCTTCCTCCGGGATTATCGCGTCTTGGAAGGCTATAAATATACACTGGGAACATTGGGACTGCTCCTTCTCCTTTCCACTTTCTTCATCGGCAAGGAGGTAAACGGCGCGCGCCTATGGCTGATTGTCGGTCCACTCCGTTTCCAACCATCGGAACTGGCGAAGATACTTATGACGATATTCTTCGCCGCATACCTGGCGGACAAGCGCGAGCTGTTGGCGGAAGCGGGAAGGCGGGTGGGAAGGATGGAGATACCTCATCTCAAACATATGGGTCCCCTTCTAGTTATGTGGCTGCTTTCCCTGCTGCTGATGATCTTTCAGAAGGATCTGGGTTCTTCACTGCTCTTCTTCGGAATCTTTATCGCCCTGCTCTACGTGGCAACTTCCCGCGTATCCTTCGTGCTCATCGGGGTGTTGTTATTCCTTGTGGGAGCCACCTTCTGTTTTTTCGCTTTTGGCCACGTGAAAACCAGGGTCAAGACCTGGGTGGATCCCTTCAACCCCAAGACCATCAACAACGAAAGCTATCAGGTCGCCCAATCCCTCTTCGCCATCTCCGCTGGCGGTATTAGCGGGACCGGACTTGCTCGCGGACATCCCGATCTCATCCCTTTCGTGCAGACGGATTTCATCTTTTCGGCTTATTGCGAGGAGTTAGGTTTGCTAGGTGCGGTGAGCATATTGATGCTTTACCTATTTTTCTCTTCGCGGGGAATCAGGGTTTCCATGAAGTTGAGCGAGGATTTCGGCAAGCTGCTGACGGCGGGAATAACCACCATCATCGCCCTTCAATCTTTCGTGATTATGGGAGGGGTTACCCGTCTCGTTCCAATAACCGGGATCACCCTACCCTTTATGAGTTATGGAGGCACCTCTCAGCTCTCCAATTTTATTTTGGTCGCCCTGCTGCTGCTGATTTCTGGGGAAATAGGGGAGGAGGTTTACCCTGAATAAAAACATCCGTCTCCTGGGAATATTTTTTATGGTGTTAATTATCATTTTGGTGTTCAACTTAACCTGGTGGCAGGTTTTGAACCAAGCGAACACTTTGAAAAATGGCGCCAACCCCAGGAATCTGATGGAGGATTACAGCATTAGAAGGGGGAGAATATTTACTTCTGACGGGGTATTGTTGGCGGAGAGCGTGGAGAGGCAGGCGGCGATCAGATACCTGCGCCGTTATCCCGCGGGAGGATTGTATGCTCATATCCTGGGCTATGATAGCCCTCAGTTGGGGAGAACGGGGGTGGAAGAGGAATACAACGATTACCTTCTGGCTAAAGGAAAGGCGGAAGATCCCATAGGCAAGCTGTTTAAAAAAGATAAATCGGGATATGATCTCTATCTCACCATAGAAAGCGAAGTGCAGAAAGCGGCGGCGGAAGCCCTGGGAAATCGCAGAGGGGCGGTGATCGCTATAAACCCCAAGACCGGCTCCGTTCTGGCTATGGTCTCTTATCCCACTTTCGACCCCAACGCTCTGGTGTCGCAACAGAGATCTCAGCAGGGCAAGCTGGTCAGCGAGCTGGTTATGGAAAACTATTCTCGGGACAGCTCCAGTCCCCTGCTCAACCGTTCCACCATGGGGCTTTATCCTCCAGGATCCACTTTCAAGGTAGTCACCACCGCCGCCGCTTTAGATGGAGCGGGTTTGCCTCCCACCACCGCTTTTGACTGCCCAGGGAGCTGGGCGGTGGGTGGCTTTAGGGTGGTGAATTACGATGAGAAGAGCTATGGGACGATAAGTATGGTTGACGCCTTAAGGTTTTCCGTTAATACCTACTTCGCCCAGCTAGCCGTGAAGGTGGGGGGCGAAACCCTGGTGGATTACGCCGAACGTGGGGGCATGAATCAGAGAATCCCCTTGGATTATCCCGCCGTGGAGGAATGCTCCATACCCGAAGCTTCCCAGATGGATTTGGCAGAGCTGGCATGGACGGGGGTTGGACAGGGTAGATTGCAGGTTTCCCCCCTGCAGTTGTGTCTCTACGGTTGTGGCATTGCCCGGGGAGGGGAGATAATGCTTCCCCATCTCATGAACGAGATAAGGGATAAGGAAGAGGTGGTCACCAAGTTTGAGAGCAAAAAATGGAAGCGATTGATGAGCTCCGCGGCGGCCGCCACCGAACTGGAGATGATGGTGAAGGTGGTGCAGTCGGGGACGGGAACCAGGGCACAGATAGAGGGTTACACCGTGGCGGGCAAGACCGGTACGGCGGAAGCAGGCGGGGGCAAGCCCAACCATTCATGGTTTCTGGGAATAGCGCCCGCCCAGAACCCCCAGGTGGTGGTAGCGGTGGTGGTGGAGAACAGCGGGGAATCGGGAGGAAGGATTGCCGCCCCCATCGCCAGACAGGTTATGCTCGCCGCTCTCCGATAGCGCACTGTTCGAGGGATGTCCGGGCGAGGTGAAGAAGCAACGAATGGAGAACCCTTATTATTGAAAAGCGGTTGGCGGGTGAATTTCCCCCTCATATATAGTCGGTATGGTGGCCAGGATTAGAGATATAAAGTGCAAAAGTGCTGCTTCATTACGAATAACGTGAAGGCGGAAGTGCTTATGCTGGCTGGAGTCTGTAAAGATGAGCGGTGATCAAGCGTATGTTATAGGAAAACTTATAAAAAACCGCTATCGGGTGGACCAATTTGTGCGGGAGAATTCCATTTACCGGGAATATTCCGGTTATGATCTGCTGCTTTCCAGGCAGGTGACCATAAAGTTTCTGCGAGAAAACCTGGCAGGAAATCGAGAGATTAGGAACCACTTCTTAGCAACTGCCCATCGCAACGCACGGATTCGACACAGTTATCTGACGGAGGTATATGATTTCGGCATGGAAGACCATGACGCCTTCGTGATCGAGGAGGAGGTGAAGGGCGAGCCCCTGAGCGTAAAGCTTCAACAGGGTCGTAGAATGAGTATCCTGGGTTTCTTGGAATTCGCCTGTAAAGTTACCGAGGCTCTCGATGCGCTTCACCGGTTCGGAGGGGTGCATGGGAACCTGGTTCCCGAAAAGGTCATGTTATTGCCGGAAAAGAACGTGAAACTGGTGGATTCAGGCTACCCATTTACCCGTCCTGGAAACGGTAGAATCTACCTGCCTCTTCCCAGGGAACCCTTCTATGAAGAGGATGTCAGGGAACTGGGAAAGCTTCTGTTTCTAACTCTAAACGGGGAACCCCTTCCCGCTTCGGCGCTGGAAGTAGAGTTGCCCACGCCGGTTCTGGATTTCAAGGTGGAAGTGCCGCCCAAGGTAAAGCAAATCCTGGAGAAATCCCTCTCCCGGGGAGAGAGGTCACGCTTTGATTCAGCAGGGGAGATGCTCAAAGAATTGAAGGTGGCTTATCAACGTGAGATCCCCTTATCCGCCCTCGCCATGGAGAGAAAAGAAGAGGTGGAGCTACCCACCAAAAAGTTTTCCCTGCGCGACCTCAGCCGAACGCAAAAGATTCTGGGTATTTCAATAATCGGGTTGTGCCTGCTTTTTCTGGCAATCTGGCTTCTGGCCTCCCCTTTGTTCAAGCGCAGCGTGGAGGTTCCCAATCTGGTGGGCAAGAATGTGGAGGAGGTGGAGAGAGAACTGGAATCCAGAGGTTTGAAGCTGAAGGTGACCAGAACCGAACGTCGAGCTGACGTGCAGGAGAATCGAGTGGTTTCCCAATCTCCCGAGGGAGGAAAATTTTTAAAAGAAGGGAGTTCGGTGCTGGTGGTGGTGAGCGCCGGGCCGTTGAAGGTTCCCAATGTGAGCGGTCTTCCCTTGAGCGACGCCACCGCTCTGATTAAAGCTAGGGGACTGAAGGTGGGCGAAATCACTTACAGTTTCACTTCGGAATATCCCGATAATGTGGTGATCGAGAGCGTTCCACCTTATGGCACGGAGGTGAGCGAGAAAGACGAGATAAACCTTCTGGTAAGCAGGAATCCCTGACCAGTGGAAGCCGGCATAACCCAATAGATCGAGTAGTTGACTGGCAATTCTAGGGTTGAGGGATCAGCTTGGCGCCTCTCTTATCGAGAAGCGTGACCCTCTTTATGTAGCTGGATTGCGATGATGGGCAATGTGGAGTTAAATCCCCAATTCGTATGGGGAAGTAAAATGGAGATCAGGATAACCCCTTCAGGTAGCGGAGCTTAGAAGTCCAGGCAAAAGATACGCTCCGGATACCCGCCTAGAGACATGAAAGGGGCGAAAACGTTTCGTTTAGTGGAGATGAAGATATGGTGAAAAGGTTCCCAAGTTGAGGATGGGATTAATTTAAATGAGGGAGTGCGAATATCAAGGGACGCGTTTTCGCGAAAAAGTCGGTAAGTTGATAATGGGCTGGAGCCGATGTGGTGTTGACGTAGGGGAACGTATAAGATAAAAGAGAACATCAAAAACATAAATAGAAACATAAATACGATGATATACCGCTGCGCTTAAGCCGCGATCCGAGGAAGGTATGAGATGTTATGGAAAAGAATATTTTATGGAGGTAAAGGACTTCTATGTTGGGAAGAATATTCAATAACCGTTATCGGCTAAAAGAAAAGATTGGAAGCGGCGGCATGTCCGACGTCTATTTGGCCGATGATTTGTTACTCAACAGAGAGGTAGCCGCGAAGGTCTTACATCCCGAACTGGCCCGGGACCCATCCTATATTCAAAGATTCCGCTACGAGGCCCAAGCTGCCGCCAACCTCAACCACCCAAATATCGTGAATATCTATGACTGGGGGAACGAGGGAGACATCTACTACATCATTATGGAGTACGTGGAGGGCAGGGACCTGGCGGAGATTTTGAGGCAGGCAGGAAGGCTCCAGCCTGAACGAGCGGCGGAGATCGCCGCGGAGATCGCCGCGGCGCTACAGTTCGCCCACCGACGCAACCTTGTGCATCGGGATATCAAACCCCATAACATCATCATTACCCCCACGGGACAGGTAAAGGTTATGGATTTCGGGATCGCTCGCGCCTCTACCGGAGCGGGAATGACCCAGACGGGAATGGTTATGGGAACTGCCCAGTATATTTCGCCGGAGCAAGCCCAAGGGCTTTCCCTTGATGGCAGGTCGGATATCTATTCCCTCGGTATAGTGCTTTACGAGATGCTCACCGGAAAGGTCCCCTTTGACGATGAGAACCCCATCACCGTGGCCTATCGCCAGGTCAGGGACGACCCTGTGCCTCCTTCCCTAATCGATGGAGAGATACCCTCCACCATAGAGGCTATCGTGATGAAAGCCATGGCGAAAAACCCCGCCAATCGTTATCAGACCGCCCAGGAGATGAAGGCCGATCTCCTCCGCTTCATTGAGGGAATCCCGGTCTCCGCCACCCCAGTGTTGCCCGCCGGTGGCGGGACGGAGATAGCCGCCACCACCGCTTTGCCCGCGGGAATCGCTGCCCAAAAAAGAACGCCGTGGTGGGTATGGGCTTTGGTTGCGGGTACCGGGATCCTAGTTATTCTCATCATCGTGCTGTTGGTATTTTTCGTGGGCTCCAAGCCTATGGTAGATGTTCCCAATGTGGTGGGGATGAACGTGGATGAGGCTTCAAGAACCCTGGAATCGGTAGGGTTGAAGATGGAGATAAAGGAAGAGCAGTATATCACCACCGAGGGGCAGCAGGCCAACAAGGTTATACAACAAGACCCCGAATGGGGGATTAGAATCAGTAAGGGAAGCGCGGTAAGCGTGGTGGTGACCCGAGAGTTAAGGATTCCTTCGTTGGTGGGGATGAGCTACAAAGACGCGGTGAGCAAACTGAAGGAGCTTAAGCTGGACGTGGGAAACGTGAAGAAGACTCCCACCAAGGATGAGGCCAAGGTTGACGTGGTGCTGAAGCAGAGCCCCGCCAGCGGGACTCTTACTACCCCGGGCACCGCCGTGGACCTGGAGATCGGCGCCCTGTTGAAGAAAGTAACCGTACCTAATGTGAAGGGAATGACGGTGGCGGACGCGGAGAACGCTATTGCCGCCAAAAATCTTAAAGTTAACAAAGTGGAGCAGCAGAGCACCTCGGTGCCCATTGGAAAAGTGATCGACCAGGATCCTCCATCGGGTACCACCGTATACGAGGAGGACACCGTGACTATCTACGTGAGCATAGGTGTGGAGGTGCCCATGGTTCTGGGGATGAAGGAGTCCGATGCCATAGATATGCTGGATGCTAAAGGGCTGAATTACCACATCACCTATCAGGCATGTCTGCCCACTGATCCTGATAAAGGAAAGGTGGTGGAGGTAAATCCGAGTGGGGGAACCCTGGTGGAGCCCCACAGCACCATCAACCTCACGGTGAAGAAAGTGATTTAGGCGCTCGTTGCGCAAAGTAGGCCTGGGCTCGCCCAAAAATTGGTAAAGGCGAGCCTTTCTCGTTTTTGGGAATGGGAGCGTGAAAATTTGATTTGAGCGTTTTTCGTTGTGCTGACAGAGTTTCTGGGCCCATCCTATGACCGATTATTAAATTGATAATTTGCGATTTAAGGAATCAGAAAGTTAATTTTTGGGTAGGGATGTGTTCCTGAGAATATAGATTAAAACAGGCGACAGATGGGTATGTCCGAGATGTACTGGGAATAGCATAACCTGATGGAGGTGGAGCACATGGAGAAGAAGAACCTGTTGATCTTCTCCACCTTCATCTCAGGCTTGATATAAGTTTTTTTGATGCCGTTAACCTTTCCGCCTTCGTTCATTGGACAATCTCTCCATCCAAGTTGTGGTCTGCCGGCATCTTTCCTGGTTATGGGCATAAGCATTTCCCTCTTCTAAATAGGAAATGGCTTTGCAGATAGCACAGCTGTCTAGGTACCTGCAGCCTAGGCAACTCTCGCTCATCTCTAAATCCCTGCTTCTCAAATCCTCGAGTTCCTTTGAATTCTTCCACACCTGCATAAAACTTTCCTCGGCTATATTTCCTACCACATAGGGAAAGGCCACGCAAGGATATATATCACCATACGGGTTGATGGCGAAAGCGGTTATCCCCGCCCCGCAGCTTCTGGAAATGGTTCCATCCTCGTCCAGAGGACCCACCAGGAACGATTTCGCCAGTTCCTCGATTCCAGACGAATCGAGCTCCTTCCAATCCCGATAAAATGAAGCCAAATGCTCCAGTTCGAATTCGACGAATTCCGCCAATTGCTCGTCGCTCAGCCGGAAGCGCAGTGGTTCCCGGTTTTGATCGTTGCGGGGAAAGACGATGGGGGAAAAGAGCACCGGAATTTCCAACTGACGCGAGAGATCTAAAATGCCCTCCTTTTCAGCGACATTCTCGCTGGTGACCAAAGTTTTAATCATTAGGGGAACCCCCTTTTCCCGCAATGTGCGCAACGCTTTTAGTGATCTTTGGAAGCTCCCTTTGACCCCGGTGATGGAATCATGGGTTTCCTCGCCTGCCCCGTAGAGGCTGATGTCCACCCTCAAGGTTGGAAGCTGGGATAGCCTCTCAGCAATCTTTTTGTCGATGAGGGTGCCGTTGGTCTGCAGAGTCACCTCGAAACTGCGTTCACCCGCTTCCCGCAGTATATCCAGGCAGTCCCCGCGCATGAGTGGTTCTCCACCGGTGACGGCGAGAAAGAGGCAGCCAGCTCCCGCGAGCTCGTCCAGAAGTTGGACGATTCTAAGGAACGAAAGTTCCTCCCTTTCCCCTTCCCGCGGGCTGAACTGGTAGCAGAAGGAGCAGCGCAGGTTGCATCGGTGGGTAACCTCCAGGCTCCCCTTGAAAGGAATTCTCTCTTTGTCCAGTTTTTTAATCAGCCGGGCTTCTATTTCAATCCTCCCTTCCGCCGTAATCCGCCGTCAGCTTTTCTATCTCTTCCCAGGGTTGGTCCTCTGGGGAGAACCACATGTAGTAAATCGGCACTCTTTGACATATAGTTGAGGATACCTCTAGGTATCTTTGGGCCATTTCCTGGCTCCTCCCCATCCAGGGCATGTGGGGAAGGAGGGAATCCACCTTTAGGTTTTTAGCCACAGGCTCAAAATGGAGAGGCGTTCCTTTGCGCAGGATAAAGGCGAGGGATAAGGGCACCTCTCCCGGATTGACGGTGGTTCCCGGGACGCTGGTCCAAGGAGTGGAGTGCAGGTATACCGCGCCCTCCCGGATCGCCAACGCCATAAGGTCATCGTTGAAGAGCTTCACCTCTTTTCTTCCTTCCGTGAGCATGCGAGCGATGGTGGATTTTCCCGCCCCGCTTTCGCCTAGGAAAAGGTATCCCCTTCCCTGCCGTTCCAGGCCCGTTGCGTGGATAAGAGTGCCATCCCTAGGTAGGAGAAAGACCTGCACGCAAGCCTCCAGGAAATAATTTATGCCTCGGGAGACCGCTTCCCGCTCGTTTGGGCTGCGCCAGGAATGGTTTTTCGGGGGAAGGCGAAAAATGGCGGATTTATTCTTAAGGTTTATCTTCCCTAAAAGCACGTTTTTTTTCTCCTGGCAGATGAGGGTATATTCCTCACCGTCTCCCTCCAGACTGAATTTTGAAGGAATGTAAAATTTAAAGGGATTTCTCCCCGCCTCCTCCAGCTCCTCCAGATAGACCCGATGCTCGGCTGTGGCGGGATAGCTAAACTTTTGGAAATTTGGGTTCAAAAGCTGTTCTAAATCCCTTCTTGGCGGAAGAATCTCCAGGGATATACCGGCGATTTCGTAAGTGTAAGGCTCAGGTCTGGCTGTTCTGGACAATTTCCGCCACGCCCTTGTCTATAAGTTCAGCCGCGAACTCGAGGAGGTCCTCAAGCGCCTGCTCTTCCCCCACTTCGTACTCCTTCACCAGTCTGCGTGCGATCTCTTTCAGAGTGAGCGCGCCGTCCAGACTAGTCCAGAGAAAAGAAGCCACTGGATTGAGATGGCACATCTCGTCTTTGCGTGTGTTGATGAGCAGAGCCTCGTCGTCGATGCGTCTCCAGGCGATCTCCTTTCTGCGCTGGAGAATCGTTTCCTCGCTGATTTTTTCATGTTTCTCAGCCATGATTATCCCCATCACTTCCCCACAGAATCTGGTATCCTTCAGGAGAGAAGGTGATCTTTCTGCCCTCCACCTCCACCCAGCTATGACCCCTCATATTTTCGCCATTTTTGCGCGCTCCCAGCATTATTCTTGCGTCATGTCCGTGCCGGCGCAGCAGCTCAGTGTAGATAATGGAGCGGCGCAGGCAGGCGGGTTTGAAACTCAACAATCCCAGAAGACTCAACCAGAGTCCACAACATCTAGTTACCGATTTCTCGTCGAGCGAGCTTTTTCCCAGGGGAATACCGGATACTTGTTCGATCATGTCGAAGTTTTCCGCTCTGGATCTCCAGACGGCTAAGGGAATTTGCGCCTGAAGCTTTAATAGATCAAGCGGTTTTGACATACCATAACCAACCTTTACTAATTGTCAATTTCTATCATACACAGCGGGGAGGCCTGGTGTAAATGTTGCCAGTCATTCCCATGTCTTCCGTTGCTGCGGAATGGTGAAAATGTATTCTTGAAAAAGCAAAGGTTTATGACGGGTGATAATGAGAGGGCTATGGCAAGATATGATTCAGACTTGGAAACGATAGAGAACACGGGGGCCATCTAGATCAGAAAGAGGGATAAGTTTAACAAAAAAGGGAATTTGTATCGGCAAAGGGGAACTTAAATTATAATCTGTTGCGCTACAGGGTAAAAATCGATTTTTTGACAATCTTTCCCCATCGAAAAGATATGATGATAGATATGACGTGATGATAAATAGCTTGCCGATGACTTTTTTAATTTTCCCCCAGAGATTTAAGCCTGAAAACGATTAACCGTTCGCCAGCCAGATGCGCCGTTTGCCCCCGGAAATGCTCCGAACCCCGAAAATTTCTCCAAATTGTCTATATATAGGTCGTCAAATAAAAACGAGAGATGAAAAATAGCCATTTTAGAACAGAGAATCGGTATAGAAGGTGAAAGATATGAATAAAAGGGAAAAGATAAGAAGAAAGTCCAAGCTTTTATTGGCGGCGGTGGCGGTTCTCATGCTCTTCTCCACTGTCTTCGCTTTTGGTGCTGGCGCCCCCGCGCAGACAGGGGGGAAAGAGGGGGAGGTCGCTTCCCTTCCCGTTATGGAAGCGGAGCCCGCTCAAGTAGTGGTGGGGGATGCGGCGGCTACCACAGTGGAGGGCGCCGACTCCTCTGGGGCAAGTCGAGTGACCGCGAAGATAAAAGCGAACCTGGAGGGCAAGACTGGTGGGAGCGCGACTCAACCCACCGCGGCTCGGGAACCCTCGCCCGCTCCCGATCCCACTACGGCGGCAAGTGACCTGAATCCTCCCGCCAATCTTGAAGGTGTCTTCGTTCCTCAGACGGATATATCTTATATTCAGCTTACCTGGATTGCCAATAACGATCCCAAATTGATACTTTGTTACATCATCTACCGCTGGCAGAGCGGAGGGACGCCCCAGGCTTACGATATAGCCTTCACCACTTCCTACCAGGATACGGAGATAGTCCTGGGGACTACCTATAACTACTACGTGACCGCGCTGGATTACCGTTTCCAAGAGACCAAGCCTTCCAACACGGTGACCGTGGAGGCAAAGAAACCATATAAGCCCAAACCACCCACGGGACTTTCCGCTGGCTATCTCGATCCGGGGGTGGGAGTGGACTGGGATGCTCACAGTGACCCCTACGTCATCGGCTACAACGTCTATGTCGCCAATAGTCAAGGAGGCCGACGGACTAAATTGAACACCGGTGGGCTGGTGACCGCCACCAATTATTTCCACAGCAGCGGAGTGGCGGGGAAGTGGTACGCGGTTACCGCGGTGAATGGGTTTGGTCGGGAATCGGATCCAGCCTGGACCCAAGCGGTTACCATAAGCCCAGTGTATGTGGAAGCTGAGGATCCCCAGGTGATTGCCTCCGGGTATTGGAAAGAGGAGAACTATAAAGGGCCCCACAATGGCAAGATCAGGGTATCCGACGAGACGGGAGCCCGGCTCACCTTCACTTTCACCGGCCGCAAGGTAAAGGTATACGTGGCCACTTACTGGAGCCTGGGCAATGCCCGCTTCTACCTAGATGGTCAACTGGTGGGAACCTTTCTGGAGTTCAGCGCCGAGACCAAATACATGGTGGTTGCCCTAACTCAGAGTGGTCTGGCTTTAAAGAGCCATACCCTGGTGGTGGAACTGGTGGGCAGCGGCAACCCCCAATACCCTTACAATTTCATAAACGTGGACTGCTTCCAGATCTGGTAAGGTACGGCTGCCCTGGTATACTTGAAAAGGAGGCGAATAAGCAAAGCAGGCAGGGTACGGCAGAATAAGAGTTATGAGCGAGGGAGACCGTCCCGCGAGGGCGGTCTCTCCCTTTTGACTTGGAAGTAGCGGGGAGGGGGAAATGCCGGGCGTCCGAATAAAGACCCTGAGGCATGTGAAGAAGGAAGTAAAAAAGGCATCGGGTTGACAGCAAGAAAACCTGTGCTGGGCATCAATCTAGAAGGGAAAGCCGTCGCTTCAAAGCGAAATTTAGGCGTGTGAGCGAAGGAATCTCCAGCCCACGCGTTTAATAGGGCCGTTATATTAATGAACGAGAAAGATAAAGGCGTCAAGCGCGGCGCAGATAGATAGTCATTTTATATGCTTTGTGGATACTTTATGGATGCCCCTTCCTTTCCGATAAGCAGCCGCATCTTTTGAGCAAGCGAAGGCATCTTTTAGGCAAACGATGACCTTGTCTTTCAGGCGGGCGCTTTATTGAAATTCGTGGACTTGCTGGGCTATAATTTTATCTGATAAATATAACAGTTTGGTATATGTATAAAAAGGTGATGAAGCTCACCTGATTTGCTCGAATGTAGCTGATAGCTTCTACGAAAAAAGTAGAAGCTATTTTTTTAAAGAAGAATAGCGAGAGGTCAATAAGAGATGAACGAATATAAATACATACATGACACCATATTGGCTCAGATAAATCAGCTTATAGACAATAGTATGGCTGAGAGCACCAGCTCTTTTGAGAATCGATTAAGAACATTGAGGGAAAAACTGGACTCAGAACATTTCCACATCGTGGTGATGGGCCAGTTTAAGAGGGGAAAAACAACTTTTATCAACAGCCTCCTTGAGACCGAGGTGTTGCCGAGTTCGGTGGTGCCCCTTACCTCCATAAACACCATTCTTCGTTACGGCGATCAACTAAAGGCTGTGGTGCATTATCTCGACGGAAACTCCAGGGAGATTGAGGTGGGTGAACTTCCTCTCTACGTTACGGAAAAGGAAAACCCGGAAAACCGTTTAGGGGTAAGCAGAGTGGAGGTGTTTTTCCCATCTCCCTATTTGAAAGATGGGGTGTGCCTGGTGGATACCCCAGGGACTGGCTCGACTTATCTCCATAACGACGAGATGGCATACTCTTACCTCTTACATGCCGACGCCGTTATCTTCATGATCTCCGCGGACCCCCCGGTCAGCCGCTTGGAACTGGATTTCCTACACCGCATAAGAGGCCATGTGCGCAAGGTTTTCTTCGTGCAAAACAAGATTGACTATCTGGAGGATCATGAAAGAGAAGAATCTATTAACTTCAACCGGGAGGTTATTTCCGAGGCTTTAGGGCTGGATTCCGTGGAAATTTATCCCCTCTCCGCGAAGATGGCGCTTAAAGGAGCCAAAGAGTCGGATAAGGCTATGCTTGAGCGGAGCGGCCTCTCTAATTTCGTTTCCAGGCTGGAAGATTTCCTGATGCGGGAGAAAGGTAGAATCTTGCTTGAATCTAACATCAAGAACCTGTTGAAAGCCCTAGACGATGAATTCTCCGCCCTTGAGCTGGAGAAATCCCTGTTAAACCATCCCTTAGAAGAACTTGAGGAGAAGATCCAAGCCTTTCATGAGCAGATGGAGTTAATAAAAAGAGAGAAAGAGGAGATTCGTTTTCTTATCGATGGCGAGTACAAGCGATTAATCAGGGATACCCTGGATGTTCATGTGGAGGAGTTCAAAGCCCAGATGACCGAACCTTTGCTGCAGCGTTATGAAGCTTTTTTCGACGAGAACGCTCATCTGCCCGGCCACGCTCTCGCGGATGCGCTGGGAAAGTTTATTCAGGATGAAATAAGGGAGTTGTTCACCGATTGGAGATACGCGGAGGAAAAGCGCTTAAGCGAAGAATTTAAGAAGATGGCCAGACGATATATGGACCGTGCCAACTCCATCGCCAACCGGATCCTGGAGATAGCCGGTCAGCTTTTCGGGTTAACCCTTCCCCATCTAGAAGCCGAACTGGACTTAAGCGAAGAGGGCGAGTTTTGGTTTAAGATGGGAGAACCCCCCTCGGATTTAGAGATGTTCATCGGCGCTATTACCAAATCTCTACCCAAAAAACTCTCCCATCGGTTGTTGAAAAAGAGCAAGAAGGGCGATTTACTTATGCTCTTCGACCGCCATTGCGGAAGGGTTCGTTACGACTTCTACCTCCGCTTGCAAAAAAGCGTGGGCGTTCTTTCTTACAGTGTGGACGATGTGATTAGGGAGACCCTGGGAGCTATCGAGGAGGGGATAGACAAAGCTGTGAGTCAATTAAAAGGGGGAAGAGAAAGCCTGAGCGCCGTTATGGAAAGGATATTAGCTAGACAATCCCAGATTGATGCCGCCAGGCAGGAGTTGTCCGGGCTAATGGAAGAGATAATGGAGAGCTCGGATGTCCATTAAGCCCAAACCAACCGGAATATCGACGCTCTCCGAACTGCTTCGGATGATGGGCTTTTCGCGACGCGATGATCCCTTCGGGCAACTGCTTGACTCAGAAAGAGCAAATTCGGGTTGGTTTCACGCCGTTATCGATTCATGCTTGGAGCATGAGGCATGCCTCTTTTGCGAGATCTCACAGAGCAGTTTATCTAACTATCTTTTTTGGCTCCCGGTAAACCTGCGAGACGCAGGCTTTATCAAATCTTTATATACCCAGGGGGGTTTCTGCCCCTTTCATTTGAAGCCGGTAATGTTAAGTTTGCGCGACTTCCCCTACAGCCAGGTGCGTTTTTTCATGTTGTTGAAACAACTCCTGGAAAAA
>JACVIX010000056.1 GCA_015711725.1 Candidatus Geothermincola primus
CATTTCCGGAGGCATAAATTATTTCTATGGGAACGGTGGTGGTTATACCTATCCTCATAAAACGATTATATCAGCAACAAAGTGGCGAACAACGTGGATATATCGCCAATTTGGGTGTTTATGTGGGCAATTGCATTTTAATGGGTTGGGAAAGCTGGAGATCCACCCTTTTGCATGGCGAAATTTTCATCGATTGATCTGCTCTCCCACTGCTTGTCTTGTTTTTAGGCAAATACATAATGAAGAGTCCGACTGAAAAAATTCTACGATATTTAAAACGTGAACCCTAAGAGCCCCATCCGGATGCGATTTCAGGACTCCATAACCACCATAAAAACCCCACAACCCTTCGCGAAAAAAAGAAAGGCGCCTTTGAAGGGCGCCTTTCATCCTATTCTCTCTCTCAATTCCAGGGGTAAGCGTCGGTTACGCCCATCAGGTTGCCAGCGATAACCAGTCTCTGGATCTGGCTGGTTCCTTCATAGATCTGCATGATCTTGGCGTCCCTCATGAGTTTCTCCACCAAGTATTCCTTCATATAGCCGTACCCACCGTGCACCTGGACAGCGTTGATAGTTACCTCTACGCATACGTCGCTGCAGAACGCTTTTGCATAGGATGATTCTAGGGAGCAGGGCAACCCTTTAGAGGCTTTCCAACCAGCATACTGATAGAGACGCCGTCCCGCCTCGATCTTCATGGCCATATCTGCTAGCATGAAGGATATTGCCTGCTGGGCCATGATGGGCTTCCCAAACTGTACGCGCTCCTTGGCATACTTAAGGGCTTCCTCGAAGGCGGCCCTAGCCACGCCGATAGAAGCGGCCGCCACTCCCGCCCTGGTGAGATCAAGGGTCTGCATAACTACGTAGAAGCCTTGGCCCATGGGCACCATGTAGTTTTCCTTGGGAACCTTGACGTTATCCAAGATCACCTCGGTAGTGTTAGAGGCGCGGATGCCCATCTTGTCTTCTTTCTTCCCGATGGAGACTCCCTCGTAGCTGCGCTCTACGATGAAGCCAGCAATCCCTCCATACTTCTTACTCTTGTCGAAAGTGGCAAAGATGGTATAGAAATCGGCGATACCCCCATTGGTGATAAAGCATTTCTGGCCATTGAGCACGTAATAATCGCCCTCTTCGGTGACGGTGGTGGAAATAGAAGCCGCATCGGAACCGGCACCTGGCTCGGTGAGGCCAAAAGCCGCGAATTTAGGGTTTTCGGGGTCGCATAAACGGGGAAGATACTTTTTCTTCTGCTCCTCATTGCCCGCGATCAGAATCGGGGTAATAGCTAAATTGTTGGCACCCAACGATGTAGCGATGCCAGCGCAACCCCAGAATAGCTCCTCGGTTGCCATAGCCGAAGTGAGCTGGTCCATCCCCCCGCCATCGTATTCTTCGGGAACGGCAAGAGCGGTGAGCCCCATAGCCGCCGCCTTTTTCACCAGATCCTCGGGGAGTTTTCCCTCCTTATCGCATTCCAGCGCCACCGGCCTCATCTCATTGAGAGCAAATTCGTGAACCGTTTTGCAGATCGCCTTTTGCTCATCAGTTAGTTCAAAATCTACCATGTCTCAACCTCCTTATAGCTGAACTAACCCTAATATATCTATCTACCGATAAACTCCGCCTTTCCCGGACCCTTCTCCAGGAAAGTCTTCATTCCTATAGTCCGATCCTCGCTGGCAAAACAGAGCGAGATTCCATGGGCCTCGATGAGCAAACCCTCCTCGATAGAACATTCTATGCCCTTGTTCACCGCTATCTTGGCCATAGCTAGCGCCACAGCTGGCCCTTGGGCATACCTTTTCGCTACTTTTACCGCTTCATCGATCACTGAATTGTCGCCGGTGACCACCTTTTGTACCAGGCCCATTTCATAACACTGTTGGGCGGAGTAGAACCTTCCGCTATAGATCATCTCTTTGGCCTTGGCCGGACCAATGAGCCGAGGTAGCCTCTGGGTTCCTCCCGCTCCGGGGATAATACCCAGAAGTATCTCCGGCTGACCTATTTGCGCGTTCTCATGGGCAAAACGCCAGTCAGCGCATATAGCCAATTCGCATCCCCCGCCTAGAGCGAAGCCGTTGATGGCGGCAATCACCGGCTTGGGGATGTTCTCCACTGCGGTGAAGCTGGCCTGTAAGGCGCGAACAAATTTAGTCACCATCACCGCACTCATATCCACCATTTCTTTGATGTCGGCTCCCGCCGCGAAGTTCTTCTCCCCTCCGGTCAAGACCACCGCTCGCACATCTTCGTCAAGGGAAAGCTCCTCGGCGCACCTACCTATCTCTAGTCCTAGCTGGGCATTGAGGGGGTTCAATGGCGGTCGATTCAAGCACATCACTGCCACCCCATCGCTCACATCCACCTTAATTAATTCATAATCATACGCCATCTCTACCTCCCTGGGATTAAACGGGCGAACATACGTTTCTTATATGATAATATGGGTGAAGGCATTCGGAGATGATTTCAAAACAAACACAATTCATGAAAGAACCTTCTATGACTCAATGCTATAAAGATACTCCAACCTCCTTTTGAGGAACGACCAAGGAAAAGATTATCATCTTGCTCTTTTCTAGTCAATAAACCCTAGGAATTAAATTTGAAAGCGATTCACCTATGGTGCCTCGGTTGCAAGCGAATTATGTTATCCGATTCGCGATCCCCCTTTTGCCTTCACTCCACCAAATTACTTTTATATGTCTACCATGACAAAACATTTTCCTGTGATTCTACTTCTACTTTAAAGCTCGATACAGTTCCTTCCATTCGCTATCCACATAGGAAAACAAGGAGACTCAAGAAAAGTAAAAATTGTGATGATTCAAAGCGCAATTCCCAGCTATTCTCAATAGATGAGCACGGGGGTGCCCACGGAGACCCGGTTAAAAATGTCCTCGCTATCCTTTATATACATACGGATGCATCCATGGGATACCGACCTTCCTATAGACCAGCTGGAATAGGTACCGTGGATTAACACCCCCGGCGCGCTGGTAGCCAAGGCTCTTGTACCTAGGGGATTTCCCGGTCCTGGAGGAATATAGGGGGGCATGGAGGCGGCCCAGGAAGAACCAGGATTCACCCATGCCGGGTTCATTAACTTAGCGGTTACTTTATACGTGCCTAGGGGTGTGGGCCATGCCGGTTGGCCGCAGGCGATGGGATACTGCTTTTCCACCTGCATATTGTTGAATAGAGTTAGTATATGATTGGTGGTATCCACCGCTATGACCTTACCTATCTGGTTATCGGAGACCTTGGGTGGGGTGACCTTAATATTGATCTTTGCCACCCTATCTTCCCTGGAAAGTGTATGAATGATGGCTTCTCGCAACTCATCGGCATCTATTTTCCATCCCGATCGGGAATTCACGAAAACCAGCCTTCTCCCCTCAAGCTTTATTGCTGCATCCACCGGCTCTCGATCGATATACCCCTTCATCTCCTTCACGAAAGAATCTAAAAGAACCGGATCGTAGCGCACGCAGAGTGGGATATCCTCCTCGATACTCTGAAAAGATATCCTCTTTAACCAACGTTTATAGAAAGGCATGCTATTGGCGCTTTCAAGGGCTTCTTCCACGGACCTTTCTATGTCCACATAGGCATCTATGCGGTAAAGGGGCAGCTCCCATCTGTTTCCTTCGAATTCCAGAACTATATTGCTGTTCAAAGCCTCCAAGTTGAGGTGAGACCGCAGGTGTTCGATCATATCTCCCTTAGATAGGCCTCCCACCTCTATCCCAGCAACGCTCAATCCCTTGAAGGCGTAAGTCTTATAGTGGATATCGAATCCCAAAATGAGAAGGAGTAGTCCTATCACCAATCCACCCAGAGAATAGGTAAATATTTTAAGGGTGGGTTGAATTATCTTCCAGATGCGCACTCTCGTTATCAAAACACGTCCTCCATAATCACAAGCCCAAAAGAATTTTATGGCATTACAACTTCGATTGGCAAGAAAACTTGCCGTTTTAAATATAATTCAATGAGATCAGTTGATTTAAGCTAATTTACTTCTCCATTTAAAACGGGCCTTTAGGATATTTATCTACATGAATTCTTCTCTAACAACCGTTTATTTCCTTACCACCTCAATGAAAGAAAGACCTGCCATAATCTCAATACCAGACATAACAAGGGGGGCGAGTGACTCGCCCCTCTTTAAACCTCGCCAGTGATTCGTAAAACAGTTTGATACGTTTTTTCCGCTAGGCGAAAGCCTCGGGCACCTCTTTGAGTTGGGCATAGGAAAAAACTGGGCCATCTTTACACACATAGAGATTTCCAGCGTTACAGCGGCCGCATTTCCCAATGCCACACTTCATGCGGTTCTCCAAAGTCGTATACACTTGATCTGGTGTAAAACCTAACTTCTCCAGATTCTCCAACACGAACTTTATCATCACTGGAGGCCCGCAGGTCACCGCGATGGCGTTTTCAGGTGATGGTTCCACTTCCATCAGCAAAGCGGGAACAAATCCCACAAAGTGAGGCCAATTCTCTTCCTGAACGTCTATGGAGAGATGGCAACAGGCGTCTCCACAGGCATTTAACTCCTCGAACTCGGCTTTAAAGCAGTGATCCGCCGAAGTACGGGCGCCATATATGACAGTTAATTCGCCAAAATCGTCGCGATTATCACGGATATACTGAATAACGGGACGTAATGGAGCTTGGCCTATGCCGCCACCGATGGTGACGATATCTTTGCCCTTCCACTCCTCCAAGGGAAAGGTATTTCCATAGGGGCCGCGGATGAAGAAGGTGTCTCCCGCTTCCAGTTCATGGAGGGCACTGGTATTTTTTCCTACTTTCATGATACTGAAACGGAGATATCCCTTCTCAGTGGGAGAGGAGGAAATGCAGAACATGCTCTCGCCAACCCCGGGAATGCCCACCATGGCACATTGTCCCGGCTGATGGGACCAGGTATCCCAGATCTTCTCATCGGAGAAAGTAACCTTGAAAGTCTTAATACAGCGATCTCCAGGGGTTTCATACCAAGCGTCGACTATTTTCACTTCGTAGGGTATATATGGATTTTTCATTAGGCATCCACCACCTGTCCTAAGATCTCCAGAATATCGATGTTCACAGGGCAGAGATTAATACACCGTCCACACCCCACGCAGGCGATAACCTGGAATTTACTGGGAAAATAGGAATATTTATGGTTGATCCGGTTACGAGTGCGCTCCCTTCGAGTAGGCCTGGGGTTATGTCCGGATGCGTGCAGGGTGTATTCCCTGAACATGCAGGAATCCCACATCCTAGCTCTTCTTCCCTCCGCGCCTTCCACTTCATCTTGAATATCAAAGCAGTGGCAGGTGGGGCAGAGATAGGTACAGATCCCACAGCCCAAGCAAGCCGCAGAGACTCTCTTCCACAACTCGTTCTCCCAGAGGGTGGGGAGTTTCTCCGGAATACCCTTAGTATCGATGGTTCTTTTTATTTGGACATTGGCTTTATCAGCCAACTCCCCTGACTTCTTGACGGCGTCGCTCGGCGCTTCATCCAGTTGGCTTCCCAAGGTGGTTTTAAGCTTTTCCCCCTTCTCGGTAATGGCCTTGAACAGATACATTTCTCCCAGGTCCACCAGAAGCACATCCAGATTCTCCTCGCTAAAAGGCTCTCCGCCCACCGACGTGCAGAAGCAGTTTATAGAAGGGGGTTGGATGCATGCAAGGCCCACCAAAGTGGTTAATTCCCTGCGTTTCAGGTAATAGGGGTCCTGGTAATCCCAGCTGAAAAGATTATCCACGATCCCCATTGCCCTGGCGTCGCAAGGCCTTATACCGAACACCACCGTGGTGCCTTCTTCCTCAACGTTTTTCTCCTTAAGCTCCGGGTTTCCCAGCATAAAACGGAAGAGTGTTTCCGTCTGAGGAAAGACGATCTTTTTCGCGGGAACGGTGGTGTTTCCGAAATCGAGACAAGCATCAGATGGATCTTCTATCTGCTTGTACAGGATAGTTCCGTTGGATTTGGAGGGAGCGAAGAGGCGAAACTTGGAAAGTTCCTTCAGAGCCTCCCCTACCTTCTCTTTCTTTAGTACTTTTTCTGCCATAATACCCACCTTTAAAGTATGAAATCTTCCTTATCATCTACACTGAAGGTGGAAAGCAGGGGCTTTTCCTCCACCTTTATACCTGGCTCGTAATCGTAAAGCTCTTCCACATCCCGGTAAAACTTGCGATTAAGTAGCATGAGCGGAATATCCACCGGGCAGACCCTCTCACATTCTCCGCACTGAATACATCTTCCGGCCAAGTGATAGGCCCGGGAAATGTGATAGACGGTGTTCTCGCTTATGTCCACGGAACGCCTCGCCCATACCGGCTTGAGGCGATCTAGTACGCAATCCTCGCAATAACACATAGGACACACGTTACGGCAGGAATAACAGCGGATACAGCGGCTGAACTGCTCTTCCCAGAAAGCCCATTTTTCCTCAGTTGATTTCCCCTCCATCGCGGTTATATCTGAGTAGTCGTCATCAGCGAATCGCTCCACCTCATCATCCAGGAGCAAATCGCTGATAAGAGGGGTGGGATAGCGACAGCGCTTGCACTTTTCAGCCAGCAGCTCCTCTTTAGGAACCGTCTCCTCCTTGCCATCGAAGGAGAAGACCAAATTATCCCCTTCCATTGCTATCTCACCAGAAATAACACCGGGGAAACGGTTTTCCACCTTAGCCATATCCACCACTCCCCGGCAAGGAATCCCCAGGACCAGGATATGCTCCCGATCATATGCCTTCTCCACCAATTGCTGTACCAGTGCCCGGGAATCGCAACCTTTTACCATAACGGCTACTTTCCTTAAATCGGGTTCAACCCCCCGGGGAAGAGGGGTTTTTTCCTCTAAAGTAAGGTAGCTGGAAAGGTTGCTCACGCATGCCGGAGAGAAGATCAGCTCATCGACCTGGTCAGAGTTTTCCACAAAAGCGGGGCGTGCTCTAAAGCCATAAGTCCCAGGCCGATAACCGATCAGCAACCTGACATCCTCGCGGGATATCACCTCTTTAGCAACATCCTTGAGTTTAGCGTTATCTACCAATTTAACTGCCTCCGTTTAAACTGATCCATCGGCCCTACAGCCTTTACCCCTTCCACCACTTCCTCGATTACCTCTTTCCACTTGGAGCCCTCCGAGGCTGAGACCCAGCTCATTCGCACCCTTGCGGGATCAACCCCCAGGTACTCCAAGAAGTTGCGCATAAGAGTGAACCTACGACGGGCGTAGTAATTGCCTTGCATATAATGGCAATCTCCGGGGTGGCATCCGGAAACCAATACTCCATCCGCTCCCTGCTGCAGGGCGTTCATCACGAAGAGCGGGTTAACCCGGCCAGTGCACATCACTCTTATCACCCTGACGTTAGAAGGGTATTGGATACGTGAAGTTCCCGCCAGGTCGGCTCCCGCATACGAACACCAGTTGCACAGGAATGCCACGATATTGGGTTCGAATCCTTCTCTGGTCTCTTCCGCCATTATTTCACCCCCAATACTTCAATCTGGGGCAGGATTTGAGTATCTCTGAACGACCTCTGCTGGATGGATCCGGACAAACAGGCCGCGGAGCAAGCTCCACACCCCTTACATAGCGCCTCGTTTACCCTGGCAACCATGACCGGCCATCCCGCCCTGTTTATCTCCACCAGTTCAATGGCGGAGTAGGGACAGACCTCCACACAGAATCCACAGCCTCTACAAGTGGCCTCATCGACGACGGAAGTCTGGGCTTCTACCTTCACCTTACCGGAAGCCAAAAGGATCATGGCGGCCGATGCCGCTCCTTTAGCTTGGCCTACCGCATCGGGGATGTCCTTGGGACCCTGACAGCATCCCGCCAAGAAGATTCCATCGGTGGCGGTGTCCACCGGTCGCAACTTAGGATGAGCTTCCAGATAGAACAAGTCGGGAGAGGAGGAAAGCTTCAATATATCTATGATCTCCCTGCGATCAGAACGGGGTTCCAGGCCCACGGAGAGCACCACCATATCTGTTTCGTGTTCCAGCGGGGTGGCCGTGAGGGTATCCTCGGCTTTCACAACAAGTTTATCCCCTCTCTTGAAGATCTCCGAGGGGTTGCCTCTGATATATCTGATTCCTTCCCGGCGAACCCGGTCATAGAATTCTTCATAACCCTTGCCGAATGCTCTGACATCCATATAGAAAATAGTAATCTCTGCATCGGGGATCTTGTCCTTCACTAGGTGAGCCTGCTTTGCGGTATACATGCAGCATACTCGGGAACAATACTCGTTGCCCACGCTCTTGTCCCGCGATCCCACGCATTGAATAAAGGTGATGTTTTTAGGGATGACGGGCCCTAATTCTTCTTCGTCTTCCTTCTTCTTTTTCTTTTTGCCTCTCTGGGGTATCACCACATTTCCTCCAGTGGGGCCGGAAGCCGAAACCAACCTCTCAAACTCCAGGGCATTGACCACGTTATCATAGACACCGTAGGCGTACTCAGGTTTTTTACGCGCATCAAAGATATCGAACCCGGTAGCCACGATAATGGTCCCTACCTTGAATTCCACTATCTCATCCTGAAGCTCGAAGTTTATCGCTCCAGCTTCGCAGGCTTCCTGGCATTTGGGTGATTCCCCACACTTTCCCCTAGAAAGGAAGAGACAATTCTCCTTATCGATGGTGTACTTCGCCGGGACTGCCTGTGGGAAGGGGATATATATGGCTCCACGCATGCCCAAGCCCTCATCGAACTCATTGGGTATGCGCCCCGCCTGCCGGCATACCTCTGCGCATGCCCCACAACCGGTGCATTTGTCCACATCCACGAAACGTGATTTCTTGCGTACCTTCACCTCGAAATTGCCCACATATCCGCTGATATCCTCCACCTGGGAATAGGTAAGAAGTTCGATGTTGGGATGGTTAGCCACGTCCACCATCTTGGGAGTGAGGATACAGGCGGAGCAGTCTAGGGTAGGGAAGGTCTTGTCCAGCTGGGCCATGTGTCCTCCTACTGAGGGTGTCTTTTCCACAAGATACACCTTGAATCCCGCGTCCGCGATGTCCAGAGCCGCTTGAATACCGGCGATTCCCGCGCCGATAATCAAAGCGCTGGGTTCAACATCGACTTCCTTCACCTCCAGAGGCTCCAACCTCCTCACCTTTACCACCGCGCTCTCAACCAGTCTCTTGGCCTTTTCCGTGCCGGCTATCTTATCCTCGTGTACCCATGAACACTGTTCCCGGATATTGGCCATCTCAAGGAAATATGGATTGAGGCCTGCGGTAATAAGTGTTTTTCTGAAGGTTGGTTCGTGCATGCGAGGTGAACAGGAAGCCACAACCACCCGATTGAGCCCCATATTGTTGATATCCTCAACTATAAGAGCCTGACCGGGGTCGGAACACATGTACCTATAGTCTCTCGCAACTATTACATCTGGAAGGGTGGATGCGAACTTAACTACTTCATCCACATCCACAGTATGCGCGATGTTGATGCCACAGTGACAGATATAAACTCCGATTTTTGGCCTTCCGTTCATCTAACAAAATCCTCCTTATGCATCCCCTCAGAAGCTCCACACTCGCTCCTCACAATTAAATTATGCCTACCGATGCCTCCAAGGGACCTTAATGTATATCAATAGTTCAATCAGCCCTTAAGCTCCTTGATCTTCTCGGTTAGCTTGGGGACGACTTTGAAAAGGTCATCCACTATTCCGTAGTCAGCGATACCGAAGATGGGAGCATCGGGATCTTTGTTTATTGCCACGATTACCTCTGAACCTTTCATGCCGGTTACGTGCTGGAAAGCCCCCGAAATACCCACGGCCAGATAAAGTTTGGGCTTTACCGTCTTTCCTGAAATGCCCACCTGGCGATCGGCGGGAAGCCAACCAGCGTCGACAACCGCCCTCGAAGCCGCCAGGTCCGCACCCAGGGCTTGGGCTAATTCTTCCACCACTGGCATGTTCTTATCCTCGCGTATTCCTCTTCCCACTCCAACCAGCAGGGTGGACTGGGTAATATCCACCTCGCCAACCTCTGGCTCCACATACTCTAAAAACTTGCGGTAGGCAATCTCTTCTTTAACCGGATTTTCCACCTTGACGACCTCTCCCGACTTGGAAGGCTCAGCTGCCTGGAAGGTGGCTTCCCTCACGGTCAGAATATAGAGGTCAGCGTCCTTGGGGACCATGTGGGCATCCAGTTTTCCCCCGTAGTATTGGCGAGTGGGTTTTGGCTTGTCGCCCTCCATCTCCAGAGCGGTAATATCGGTAACTAGAGGGGCCCCCAACTCCACAGCTAGCGCGGGAGCCAAGTCAACTCCTTGTCCAGTATGCCCCATGAGCAATAATCCAGGATTATGCTCTTTTATCAAGGCGGATAACGCCTTCTGATAAGCCTCGCTGTTGTAGTTCTCGAACATGTCATCGTCAACTACCAGAACTTTGTCCGCGTAGCCAGCGATCTTGTTGGCGAAGTCATCCACGCTCTTTCCAAAAAGAATGGCGACAACGGTGCCTCCAAACCCAGCTGCTCCCGACAGCATCTCCAGAGTTATTTCGCGTAGCTCTCCTCTACGATGCTCAGCCAATACGAATATGTCCTTCATTTACACCAGCCCCTTCTCTTTCAGAATGGCTGCCAATTTAGCAGCGGTCTCCTCGGGTTCACCAGTAAGAATCTCCGCCATTTCTCCTACCACGGGCGGTGTGAACTTCTCCAGAACCGCCCAGGAGCCAGCCTCCCCCACTTCGCTGGCGTCAAGCCCCAGGTCTGACAAGCTCTTGATGGCTATCTCTTTCTTGGCGGCTTGCTTGATGCCTTTGAAAGACGCATACCTAGGCTCGTTTATGCCAGTCTGAATGGTGAGTACCGCGGGGAGCTCCATCTCCAGAAATTCCATCAGACCGCCTTCCAGTTCACGTCCCACCTTGATCTTTTTACCGTCCTCCAGAATCTCAACTTTCTTAACATAGGCGGCATGATTTACCCCTAGCAACTCGGCAAGAGCCACGCCCACCACCGCCGAGCCGTCATCATCGGCCAGCGCTCCTGTGAAAACGATATCGAATTCCATCCCCTTGATGGCGGCAGCTAGCGCTTTGGCAATGGCGAACCCGTCTGAGCCAGCCATAGCGGGATCCTCGATGCGAATGGCCTCGTCCCCGCCCTTAGCCAGTGCCATTCTGATCTGCTCATCGGAATCTTTGCCGCCCACACTTATCACGTTGACGGTTCCACCCAGACGTTCCTTAATCTGGATGGCTTCCTCCACCGCGTAATTATCCGCTTCGTTGATACCGAAGGACAGCTTGCTCTTGTCTATATCCTTTCCCGAGGCGTCTATGTGCACCTCGGATTCGGCGGTATCAGGTACCCTTTTCACGCATACCACCATGTTCATACCAGCTTCACCTCTTTTCTTTCTCAGACCTATAGACTCGATTTGATTTATATTTGATGTCTATATATGTCTAAATTACTTCCGCAAGTAACTCGAGGATGTCCGCCACCCGCATCTCCTCTTCCAGACCCTTTACCTTGCTAGCATCCTCCAAAGTAAGCAAACAGAAAGGACACGCCACGGCGATTATTTCCGCGCCGAGTTCTTTGGCGTCCATCACTCTGATCTCCGCGAGCCTTTCCTTGGTGGATTCGCTCTCCACCCACATCTTGCCCCCACCACCCTCGCAGCACAGACTGCGCTCTCGGCAACGGTCGAAATCCCGGAAATCGATGCCCGGGATACGGGTCAGGATGTTTCGAGGTTCATCATAGATTTGGTTCTGCTTCCCCAGAAAACAAGGGTCGTGATAGGTAACCACCTTATCTAGCTGACCCGTTAACTCAAGCTTCCCATCTTCGATAAGCTGGGCCACCAGTTCGGTATAGTGGAGAACCGGTGTTTTCAGTCCGTGGTATTCCTTCTTAAAGGTGTTATAGCAATGAGGAGAAACCGTCACTATGCGGTCCACATTGTAAGAATTGAGGAGCTCCACATTCTCCTCGTCGCACATCTCGAAAAGCCCCTCTTCGCCTAGTCGCCTCACCTCGCTGCCGCAACAGCTCTCATCTTCCCCGATTACCCCATAGTCAACCCCAGCTTTATTCAGCACTTTCACAAGTGATTGTGTGACCTTGATTACCCGGGGATCATAGGTATCGGTGCAGCAGAGAAAGAGGAGCACATCAGTCTTTTCCTCCGACTCGGGCTCAAGTACCCTTACCTCTAAACCTTCCATCCAGTCATATCGCTTCGCGCGAGGCATACCCCAGGGATTGCCATCCTTGAAGATGGATTCAAGAGCATCCCTCACTGTGGGTTGAACTCTCCCCTCCTCGATCTGCAGGCTTCTTAAGCCTATCAGAACCTCCATAGGTTCTAGTCCCTTGGGGCAACGGGAAGCACAAGTGTAGCAGGTGGTGCAATCCCATATCTCCGTCTTGGCGGATATCTCCTCCAGTAAGTCCTCATTGAGAGTGTCATACATAAAACGCCTCACGTTAAGAGGCGTCCTCACGGTGACCGGACAGCCGCCCGTGCACCTTCCACACTGAATACATCCCAGGAGATCGTACTTTTCTACGAAGGTTAGTTCCTCAGCGCTCATGTTCAATACCCCACTATATCTCTTGTTCCAACCATGCTACTGCCTGTATTGAATTTTCAAGATTCTATACCTCGGATGTAGGTAACCACACCCGACACAGGCGCAAATATTATATTAACATTTCCCTATAAAATTCAATATATAAAAAGACAATCTCTTTTTGATTGCGGAGGCGAAGAATTAATAGGGTTTTCAAGTTTGCGTGACCGCCTTTCTAACCATAGGGAACCCCTTAGCATCTGGAATCCTTTTATCTACCATTTGATTCAGCGCAATCGTTTGCCGCGAGCCATCTGGGTTCTCTCTCTCCCCCTCACGCTTTTTTATAAGAGATCTCGAAAAAACGGTTAGGATATCCGCGAGCGTTTCCAGCCAAGCGAACCGTAACGGATAGCCTAGGCCCAATGGGGACGATCGCCTTTCGTCTCCGAAGAATAGATAAAGATTTAGATAAAGATTTTTCAACCCAGGTAGTTCTGGAGGAAGGAGGTTATTTGTTGAATAGAGGTGCCAGGTCCAAAAAGTTCTTTCACCCCTATCTTCTTCAGCTCAGCTACATCCTCCTCCGGGATGATGCCGCCCCCGAAGACCATGATCTCTTCTCCTCCTCGCTCCTTAAGGAGCTCCATGACTCGGGGGAAGACGGTCATGTGCGCTCCCGAAAGGATAGATATTCCCACCGCGTCCACGTCCTCCTGGAGCGCCGACTCGACGATTTGCTCCGGGGTCTGGTGGAGACCGCTGTAGATAACCTCGTACCCAGCATTAGCCAAGCCTCTCGCCACCACCTTGGCACCCCGATCGTGGCCATCCAGCCCAGGTTTAGCGACGAGTATGCGGATCTTCTTTTCCGCCATTTCACCTCCCAGAGTTGCCTTAACTGACGCCTGTCGCGACCAATTTAACGAGGTAGAGAGTCTCCTGAAATTCCATAAGAATAATTATTTTAAATTATTTAACAGTATGAAATCCCTACACCCAAATGAAATGATGTCATCCAATTCCTTCCGTTTCGCCTAGAAACTCCGAAAGGGCATCTTAAGGTCGAAATCTGGCTTTACATTGGCGAACCCTTGAAGGCGATTAATAAATACTCCATCCCATTCTAACCTCAACCACCACCATTGCTTATGCTTTAAGACCAATACCCCTCTGCACCGCCGGATAAAATCTTGAGCCCTTATTTTCCCAATCAACAGATCGCAGTTTCGCCAACATAAACGCTAGCCTTAATAAACAAGGAAAATTTCCATCACGGCGACTAAAAAAGTGGGGTTTCCCGGTATTCGCCAAAGACCTTCTTTAAGGTCTCGATAATCTCGCCCTCGGTGGCATACGCCCTGGCGCAAGCTATGATCAAAGGCACGAGATTGGCGTCCCCTCTGGCTCCTTCCTCGAGATTCCTCAGGCTTTCCTCCACCTTCCTAATATCCCTCTCCCGCCTCAGCGCAGAGAGACGCTCCTTCTGCCGCTTCTCCACTTCCGGATCCACCTTCAGCAGTGGTATCTCCAGCCGCTCATTCGGTCGGATGTATTCGTTTACTCCCACCAATATACGCTCTTTCTTCTCCAACTCCATCTGATACCTGAATGCCGCGTCGGCGATCTCCCTCTGGAAGAAACCCTGATCGATGGCGGCAAGCACCCCGCCCAGCTCATCTATCCGCTGGAAGTATCTCTCGGCCTCCTCCTCCATCTCGTTGGTAAGCTTCTCCACAAAGTATGAGCCGGCGAGGGGATCGATGGTGTTGGTGACTCCCGACTCATAGGCGATGATCTGCTGGGTCCTGAGGGCGATCTCTACTGCTTTTTCCGTGGGTAGAGCCAGGGATTCATCCATGGAATTGGTATGCAGGCTCTGGGTCCCTCCGAGAACCGCGGAGAGGGCTTCGAAGGCAGTACGCACTATATTGTTCTCCGGTTGCTGAGCGGTGAGGGAACAGCCCGCGGTCTGGGTATGGAAACGGAGCATGCAGGAGCGGGGATCGCGAGCCCCATATTTTTCCCGCATATGTCTTGCCCAGATGCGGCGTGCCGCCCTAAACTTGGCGATTTCCTCAAAGAAGTCCATGTGAGAATTGAAGAAGAAGGAGAGTCGGGGAGCGAACTCGTCCACGTCCAGCCCCGCCTCTATGCCCGCCTCCACATAGGCGAAGCCATCCGCCAGGGTGAAAGCCAGTTCTTGCACCGCGGTGGAACCTGCCTCCCGTATGTGGTACCCGCTGATGGAGATGGTGTTCCAGCGGGGAACCTCCCTGGAGCAGAAGGCCATGATGTCTGTGATCAGGCGCATGGATGGGCGGGGCGGGAAGATCCAGGACTTCTGAGCTATATACTCCTTTAAGATGTCGTTCTGAATGGTGCCCCCCAGCTCCCTCCAGGAAGCCCCTTGTTTTTCCGCCACGCACAGATAGAAAGCCAGAAGAATGGCGGCGGGGCCGTTTATGGTCATGGAGGTGGTGATATCCTTCAAAGGAATTCCATCGAAGAGGACCTCCATGTCCTTCAGGGAATCTATGGCTACCCCGCAGACTCCCACTTCCCCTTGGGCGCGGGGGTGATCCGAGTCGTATCCCATAATGGTGGGCATATCGAAAGCCACCGAGAGACCCGTCTGGCCACGATCCAGCAGAAACTTATATCGTTGGTTGGTCTCCACCGCAGTCCCAAATCCCGCGAACTGGCGCATAGTCCAGATTCTGCCCCGGTACATGGTGGGATGAATTCCCCGGGTGTAGGGATACTCACCGGGGTATCCCAGGTCTCTCTCATAATCCAGATCGGCGATATCCTCGGGGGTGTAGAGACTGTCTATCTCTTTCCCGGAGATTGTGGTGAAATTATTCTGTCTTATCTCTTGTTTCCCGTATTTCTCCCTCTTCCATTCTTCCTTGTTCATCCTCTCAAGGCTCCTGTTAAATCAGAAAAAGATCCTTAATCATATTCTCTCACATTGACATCTGCATAATATGGCACCTTTTCCGCTTCAAATCCCCTTATACCCTCCTCCACTCGGATAAGGGCTCCCCATTTCGATTTTATATGTTCATCACTTATAAACCTCATGTTCCGTCTGTAAGCGCCAGCATGCATGGTCTCATGTTCTCATCCCGGATCTGATAACCACGCGCGCGAAGATACGCTCCAAAGACATGTTTTATTCGAGATTGCGATCTTGGTAAGTTCTTGTGAATTAGCCCTGGGTATGCTAATCTTACCCATTATCGAGCGTCCTCTTCAGAGATGCCATCATTATTTCGCTTCAAGTCAGACCTAGCGATTCTGGCTTAATAAGTCGCGAATAGATCGACGAGCATTGGCCGCCCCACCATAATCTCCCGCTCAGAACTCAATTCCCTTTCTCATGGGAACGCCTTTTTGATAGTGATGCTTTACCTCCTTGACCTCGCTTACTAGGTCAGCCAGCTCGACGAGTTCCTGGGGAGCATAACGTCCGGTACAGATAATCTCCACATTATCAGGGCTTGACTTCAGCAGGTCAATCACCTCATCCAAGGGCAATACCCCATAATCGATGGCAACATTGATCTCGTCCAATATGATCATGTTGTAATCACCGCTGGCTATCGCCCTCCTAGCTTTCTCTAAGCCTTCCATAGCCATTTTAACGTCTATCTCCTCGGGAGCCCCTTTTTTGACGAACTCATCTCGCCCTGACATCTCTATGGTCATACCTGGAAGGCACTCGCGACAGGCGATGAGCTCCCCGTAGGTTCGTCCTTTCATGAATTGAACCATATAAACGCGCAAACCATGTCCCAGAGCTCTTAATGCTTGGCCTAGCGCAGCGGTGGTCTTTCCTTTACCGTCACCCGTGTAAACCTGGATCATAATCTATTCCCGCAATTTTTGACCGCATTCGGAACAGAAAGTCACGTCCTCTTCTTCGTATATCGCACCGCATGAGGAGCAGGTGATCCTTTTAGAGGATGGCGTGGTCTGCTCAGGCGTCTCGACTCCAGCCTCTTCCTCAACCTTTACTCTTGAACCGCACGAGGCGCAATAAATAGTCTCCTCATCAATCTCCGCACCACAGGAAGGACATGTAGTCGAAGGCATCTCAGTGGGTGTGGCCGGCGCTGTCGGCGGAAAAGTAACCGCTGTTGGAGGCGCCTGCGGAAAAGCTGCCGCTTGGGGCGGCGGTTGGGCTCCTGGGGCCGCCTGTGTGGGTGGTGCGCCCGGTGTCGAGGGATATCCCGTGGGAGACTGAGTGACGGCCAGCACCTGCCGCCCGCAAGTAGGGCAGAAAGCCAATCCAGGCCCTACCACTCCACCGCAACCGGGGCAAATCATTCCACCCTTCATCTTCTTCAACATCTCAGCCTTTTTCAGTTCCTCTTCCCACTGGGCGATCTGCTTATGTATATCATCTAAGCTTTTACAAGCATCTTGCAGCTTCGCGTTGGGAAGGTCTCCATCCATGTACTCCTGATAAGCCAATTGACCTAGATATGAAAAATATTGGTCTCTACTGGACGAAAGTTGCTTTAAAAACTTCTTTATCTGCCCTGGACTCGCTGTTGCTCCGTTCATTTAAACCCCCTTCTCTCTCCTAACGAGAAAACCAATAAGAAGTTGTGGAGACAACTTGTAAATACTATTTTCTTTCCCTTTACTATTTCACTATAATTCTAGCTCTAAAAGCATCGGGTGTGTAGAGCGAGCGGATAGTTTGTTAATTTTTACCCCATTATAGGCGTCTTTTAAACGCTAGGATTCTAGCCAGCTTTATTGCCTCCCTGTACTCGAACTCCGGGGCAGAACGCGACGTGTCTATAATAATCTCCTCCATAGGAAAATACACGGCGCCATGAGATCCTCCTCCGCCCAAATGAACCAGGGCACGGTAAATCAGGTTTCCAGTAGGACCGTCTGGGGCGAGGATGAACTGATCCCTTTTCACCGCCTCCTCTATGAGTATGTATCTCATGTGACAAGCGCTCTCAAGCGCCAGGCTTTCCGCCTCCTCGATGGATCTGGCGATGGATGGATCTCGATCCCGGTCCTCGCTCCTTCCTGGAGCAAGAATTCCAACGCTTCCCTTCCACCCCAATTCCTTTAGAAGCGCCTTCCCATATTCTATGAGCCTCGCTTTACCCTCTAAATCCGCCCCCTCATCGATCCCCACTGGAGCGAAGAGGAAAGGCTTTCCCCAATAGGTGGATAGTACGGCTATGCGATATACCCTATCCAACTTCCACATATATTTTACGTATTGTAAAAATTCTTTCGCTTCCAGCTCCCCTCTGATCGCCGCCGCGATTTCTCCCTCTCTCAAAGCACGAAGCATCTCCTCGCTCCCCGGAAAAGGAGTTATCTTTCTGTCCTCCTCAACCAAGCGACGAAGCTTTGAGTTATGCCCAGACACACCTATTCCCAAAGAGATTCCAGTCCCCATATTGTCGGGGAAGGTGAATTTAACCATTTGTCGCTCCTATCGCGCATATCGGAGGGATTATATGCCCACAGTGTTTACGTAGCCGCTCAGTCCAACGATATTATAAGTTCTCACGGTGCCGTCCGCCATGGATAGCCTGAACCTCAGGTTACAATTGCCCTCATAAGGAATTTCCATGGTCATCGGTTTTTTTCCGTAAAGCAATGAGGCGTCAACCAGTTCCGAGAAGGCAAACGATTCCGCGTTCTTAAGCGAAGCTTTCCCGCCCATTCTATATACCAAAATTCTTTTATCTGTGATCGCGATTAAAAAATCTTTAAAACCTTTCCTGGCTTTCGCGAAGGAAACTAGCCTTTCTTCAGCCTCTAGATCCCCAGAGACCAGTTCTTTCAGCCTCTCATATAGAGATAAATCTTTTTTCCTTATAAGAAAGGGCGTGTTGAACGATATGGGCCTTATTCGTTTGCGTCTCATGAATTCGTCCATCTTTTCCAATGGAACTTCAGTAACCACATATCTGTCATTATCGAAAGACCAGTTGAGCAATATGGCTCTGGTTCCAGTCGTCCCCACATAATAATTTCTGCCCCACCTATAATTGATGGCTTTCCCCACCGATTCCAATGCTTCTCCTGGCATTAAGAAGGAACGCAGTACCTTTTTGGCTCTTTCCTCATCCATGAACTCGATCACTGCCCACTCCTATGTTTAACATAAGCCAGCCCATATAATCCCGCTCATGTTGGCAGACAACGATTGTTTCGCTTGGATGGGAGATCTTTTGACACTCCATGCGTGCGTCTTCCTACCTCCACGCCATTCACGCGATAAAATAAAAATTAGATTAAAATAACCACCACATATTTACTCAATAATTATTTCTATAATTTTCATCATGCACCTTTATATCCCGGGGATTCTTCTATCACCTGGAGTTGGCAAGTGTAGATATCGCCGTGGTCGAACCTTTGGGTATGGGAACCTCGATCTCGATGTCCGCCTCCCTAAGAGTCTTAATCATGCGCCTTTATATCCCGGGGATTCTTCTATCACCTGGAGTTGGCAA
>JACVIX010000057.1 GCA_015711725.1 Candidatus Geothermincola primus
GATGGCGCGGGTAAGTCATACAGAAAGGAAAGCGGTTAAAGATAATGGATGGGATGGAGAATATGGAGGTTAAAGAGATGGACAAGCCCGGCTTGATCATGTGCGTCTGCACGGGAAAATGCGCCGGCTTCGAGAAGATGGATATCTGGGACTTCATCAACCAGGTGCGGGTGGAATTGCCGGTTGAGTACGGCTTCATCCATCCTCAACTTTGCGAGGAGGATGGCGATCGCTTTCTGGCGGATTTTCTCAAGTCTAAGCGGAAGATTATCGTGGCGGGATGCGCTCCCAACATGCAGTACAAGATGTTCCGGGACGCTTTTACCGAGGCAGGCATGGACGTGAGAAAGGACTTGGTGCCCCTGGACATTCGGGATATGACCACGGAAGAGGCGGTGGATAAGGTGCGCGCCGCCCTTGAGGAGATGGGGGTGGGAGAGGTTGAGTGAGGAGACTTTCATGGGGGTGCCCCGCTCCAAGATTCCTTGGTGCCCCGAGATCGACTACGATAAATGCGACTTCTGCATGGAGTGTGACAAGTTCTGTCCCCACCGTGTTTTTGAAAGGCGGGAGAACGAGGAGCGCAAACTGGTGGTTGCCCATCCGGAGAACTGTGTGGTGTTCTGCCGCGCCTGCGCCAAGACTTGCGCCCCCGATGCCCTCTCCTTTCCGGATAAGAAGGAGATAACCGCTTTGATCAAGCGCCTGCGCGAGGAGGGAAAAAGTGGGGGTGGAGATGGATAAGCTAGTGGTGTTGCCCTGTAATGGGTTGGATAAAGAAGCGGGAGCGCTGGCGCGGGAGCTTTCCCTTCACCTGACGAGACAAGGGGCGAAGCTGGTTTGCCCGGTACTCTATCAGCGCTCGCCGGCACGCTACAAAAAGGACCTCGCCTGGGGAGAACTTCTGGTTATCGACGGATGCAAGACGGGATGCGCTTCCAAGCTGGCTCGGGAAAGGGGCTTGAAGATCGCACGCAGACTAAACGTGGCGGAGATGCTCGATAAAATGGGCATCAAAGGACAAAAGGATCCGGTGCCCGAGACCGGTCATCTTTCCGCGCTCCTTTCCTTGCTCCCGGATATGTTGTTACTGAGGAAGGAAGAAGAAGAAGAAGAAAGGTTTGAGGAGATCCTTTTCTCAGAGTCCGTGGAGATGAAGGAATTTATGGTGGGAAAGTTCCTGTTCAAGGTGCCAGTCGCCGGGTACTATTTCAATGAAAATGACTGCTGGGCGCGGGTGGAGGGAAACCTAGCCCGCCTGGGGGTATCCGATTACGTACAGCAAAGCGCCGCGGATATGGTCTTCTTTGACCCCCCCGAAATCGGCGCGGAGATCGACCAGTTCGGGGAGGCTGGATCTCTGGAATCCACCAAGACGGCGCTGGATATCATTTCGCCGTTCAGCGGGAAGGTGAAGGCGGTGAATCATCGACTGGTGGAAAACCCAGAACTGGTAAACCTGGATCCTTATCTCCAAGGTTGGGCGGTGGAGCTGGAACTTGCTGACTTCTCCAGCGAACGTGAGCTGCTCATGGACTGCAATGAATACTACTCCTACCTCCGTGAAAAAGTAGAACGGGAGTTTCGGGAGAAATACGGATGATCTATATGGAGGATGATGGAAAATGCCTGAGAGAAAGGTATATGTGATTCCCTGCAGCGGCATCGGTAAAGCCTCGGCATCGGTGGGAAGACAGGCCACCTACCGGGTGGTGGAAGAACTCCTTCCGGAAAAGGCCGATACCATGTGCTTGGCCTTACTCACTTTGGAAGATCCTGGGGCTCAGGAAAAAGTCCGCGAAAATTGGGTGGTGGCAATCGATGGATGCGCCAAGGACTGCGCCCGCAAGAACGTGGAGGCGGCGGGCAAACCCCCGGAGATAGCCCATCGGGTTCAGGATTACATGAAAAAGCATAAGAATCTTAAGCCCCAGGCGGTGCTGGATATCGGGGAGGAGGGGAAGAAGCTGGTAGAGCTGATCTCCCAGGAGCTGGCGGAAGAGATAGATGTTCTCCTGAAAGGTGGCGAGCGAAAATGACCATGCGAACAAAGCCCAAATTCGTAGGAGTACTCAGCTGCTCTGGGGAGGAGGAGCCGGAAGGGACCATAGCTCGTAACGCAGTGCGCCTGGTGATGGAGAAGTATCGCCCCGGCATCACCGTGAGCCTATGCCTCCCCCTCTATCTGGCGGGGGACTCAGGTGAACGGGAATTCGCCAAGCTTGCTCCGGTTATCGCCGTGGACGGCTGTGAAAAAGCCTGCGCCAAATTGTCCACTGAGAAGTATTCGGGGAAGGTAAGCGGCGCCATTGATATCCGGGCCTTATTGCGGGAATGGGGCGTGGATGACCATTTGTCCCGTTCTCGTCCTGGAGAGCTGGAATGGGAGCTCACCGAACGAGTAGCTCAGGAGATCGTCAAAAAGATCGATTCCTTGATCCAAGAGGGGGAGTTGGCGACGAAACCCGAAAAAGAAGAGGCAAACTGAGCGCCTTAAGACGTTGACTGGATTGAGCGCATCTGGGAGGGGTTAGTCACATTGTCTAGTAAAAGAGGAGAAGTAAGCTTTTTGGGTCGATGGCCTATACCTTTCTCCCTTCACCTGCTGGAGGAGGAACCCACCCTGGATCCCCTGGAAAACTTGCGCAGGGAAAGAGATTATCTTGTAAAGCCTGCGCCCCCCCTCCTTCGCCTCTGGAGGAACACGGACTGCGTGGTGCTGGGAAGGTTCCTTAAAGCCGAGGAAGAGGTGGTGATGGAAGAGGCGGATCGTCTGGGAGTTCCCATTCTGAAAAGAACGAGCGGCGGCGGGGCGGTATTCCACGACCTCGGCAACATCAATTACTCAATCTATCTCGATGAGCGGGAACTACCCACCTTGAGAATTGGCGAAAGCATGGTTTTACTTTCCCTGCCGGTGATACGCCTACTTCAGATGCTGGATATACCTTGGGAGTGGCGCCCTCCCAACGGCATTTTTGTTGGTGGTGGAAAGATGTCGGGATCGGCTCAGGCGAGGACCAGGGGCCGGGTTTTGCATCACGGGACCCTGTTGGTGGAGACCGACTTGGACAAGCTGGGACGGTTGCTCAAACCTGGAGGTCGCAGCCGCATCGCGCCGGTGATTAATCTCTCTCAAGTGGTCCCTGGTTTGAGCGTGGAGGAGGCTATGACACTCATGAGGGAGGACGTGAGAAGATCAGCTTCTCCACAATTGACGGGAACTTCCCGTCCCTCATCTCTAACTTAGCCTTAAAAAGTAAGCTATAAAGGCTGTGGTGGGGTAAGCGTACTATTTTATTACGACCTTGGCACTTAGATAAAGGGCATTACCATCTCGTTTCCTTAAGAAAACTATTTATTACAATATGTAATAAATTAATTATAAGATTTCACGCTTAGTCCACTTGCCATTAGCGCCGTTATCGTTCCGGCCTTACTCACATTGCGAAAATGGATGGGTTATCGTATCATAAGGCGAGGACATTTCCTACAGGGATGGACGAAATCCCTCAAACCAGGATGGCATACACGGCGAGGCGAACGAGATAAGCGTACATAAGAAGAATACGTGAATTAAATCATTTTGGCGAATTAAAAATATTTCTGGGCGATGGTTGAAGTGAGTTAGGTATTGCGGCAAGAAAAGGGGGTGAGAGGGCGGAGGGAAAGAGGCTGGTAGGATCAGGTTGACGGCTCTTTTATGCGGAATTTTGCGAAAAGGCCTAAGTACATTCATATATGAAAGCGCCAGCGTTATATCTTTACGCGGAAAAGGAGTTAAACGGACAGATATGATTTTTTAAAAGTGGATGAGGGTTCTGGAGCGGAGACAATTTCTTATTGGTATTTTGGCGCGGGGGGCGAATGAAGATAACGATTTATACATGCGTTAATTATACGGGAAGTGATATAGAAAGAGACGGGATATGACCTGGGCGCGCCCGGTAACGGGAATGGTGGGCGATACTGATATGTTCAAGCAATCGATAAAAGCCGCCAGGTCTTGAAGTTGGAATGAAGGAGGTTAGAGGATGTCGAATAAGAGAAAAATCGGCAGAGGAGTGGCCATCGTGGGAGCGGGCATGTCCAAATTTGGCATGTTCCCAGACAAGGACTCCAAAGACCTCTTCGCCGAGGCTTTCAGCGAGATGATAGCCAGCGTGGATAAGGGATTCGATCCCGCGGACATCCAGGCGGCATGGATCGGCAACTTCAGCAACGATTTCTTCGTGCATCAGGCGCATTGGGGACCCATCATCGCCGATCTGGTGGGCATCACCCCAAAAGCGGTGACCCGCACTGAGGGAGCGTGCGCCTCCAGCACACTGGCCATGCGGGATGGCCTCATGGCCATCGCCTCCGGTATGTATGACATAGTGCTGGCTGGAGGGGTAGAGGAGATGTCCAAATGCACCACTGAGGAGGTTACCGAAGGCTTGGCTCTGGCCACCTCGCCATATGAGGGAGACGCGGGGTATACCTTTCCTGGCGTCTTCGGGGCGCTGGCAACCGCTTATTTCCATAAGTATGGAGCTGGTCGGGAACACCTCATGAACATTACCATCAAGAGCCATGAGAACGCTCCATTGAATCCCAAAGGTCAGTTCCAACAGACCATCCGTGATCTCATGGAGGCGAGGAAAGCCAAGGCGGCGAAGAAGGGGGAACCTGTCCCCGAATGGGCGGACGAAAAAGAAGCCCTCTTCGACCCCAGGTTTAACCCCCCGGTGGCTTGGCCCATGCATCTCTACGACTGCTGTCCCATAAGCGACGGGGCGAGCTGCATCCTCATGGTGGCGGAGGAGATCGCTAAAAATTTCACCGACAAGCCCATCTACATCGTGGGATTTGGACAGGGTAGCGGAAGGGGCCTACACGCTTGTCCCAGCCTCACTTCCTTCGAAGCTAACAAACAGGCCGCGGCGGAGGCATATGGCATGTCTGGACTCACTCCCAAAGATATCCAATTCGCGGAGGTTCATGACTGTTTCAGCATCGCCGAGCTCATCCATATAGAAGACCTAGGATTTTTCGGTGAAGGCGAAGGCTACAAGGCTATAGCTGAGGGAGAGACCAGAAGGGAAGGCCGCATGCCTATAAATACGTCGGGAGGACTCAAATGCAAAGGTCATCCCGTAGGGGCAACGGGAACCGCTCAGATGTACGAGGTATGGAAACAGCTGAGGGGGGAGGCGGGCGAGCGCCAGATTCCCGGCAGAGACCTCTACATCGGCGCCACTCAGAACCTGGGAGGCACCGGCGGAACTTGCACCTTTACCATATTCGAGAGGAGGTAGCAATATGGAGGAGAGACCCATCAGCGATATCTCATACCGCCAGTTCCTGGAAGAGGGCAAGTTTATGGGATCGAAGTGCGATAAATGCGGCAAGGTCTACGTTCCGCCCCGCCATTTCTGTATGGAGTGTGGCTCCAGCGATATGCGGTGGCACGAGATGAAGGGAGAGGGCGAGCTTGCCGCCTTCACCTGCGTCTTCGTCGCTCCTCCTTATATGGTGGAATTGGGGTATAATCGCAAGAACCCCTATTGCACCGGGGTGATAAATCTGCCCGAGGGCACCAGAATGGTGGCGCGCATCGAGGGAGTGGACGCCTCAAAACCCGAATCAATCAAGATCGGCACGCCCATGAAGGTGGACTTCATAAAACAAGGAGAGGGAGAGAAGGCGAGGACCTTCTTGGCTTTTAGGCCCGCCAGCTAGTTCTATATCAGCTAGAGATATATATTAATAGGATTGGGGAAAGCATGAACGGGATTTGGGAAAGGATGTAGGCATTCCCCAAGGATGGATGGATTGTCACGGTTTCAGGATGATGTTCCGGAGATCGGGCATTTAATCAATGCGGGGTAAGGTGCGGCCTTCCTCGTCCGGCGAGGCGATATCTGATCAAGGGGATGTAAGCCCTCTTGTTAAGCACCATCTCTAGAGTGTAAAAAACGCGGGTGGCAGCCGCACCAGAACGGTTGTTAAGGGATAAAGCAATTTTTACTTGCTGCCCAACGGAGTATGCCTCGGTTCTCACAAGGTATTTTTTTGCCCCGGGGGTTCCCTTATATTCCCTTATAATATTTATTACACGTCGTTATCCTTCGCTGAGCGGCTGCTTTTTGAGTTTAAGATATTTTAAGTTTTCGAGATGGAGAGCTTGCGCCTTGACGCCTCCTGAAAACGTATTACGGCATGGCGTGGATGAACTGCATTAGCTCAAGAGCCTAAAGAGTTTAACCGAAGAACTGTTTTTACTCCTACTTCGCCAGCTGGCTATCCCTATCTTCGATCATATGAGCTGGATTTAAGCGAATGATTAGCGGCGTCAAATGCGAGTGGATGGTTGGTGAGATGAGCGGAAAAGTGTTGCCACGGGAAGGCGTTTACGTCCTTTTAATCCGAATGAATGGTGTCGCTACGTTGCGCCACCCTGTCATGGGGACACTGAGGCTGCGCCGTGGTTATTACGCCTATGTAGGCCGGGCGAGCAAAGGGCTTCGAGAGCGCCTGCGCCGTCATCTGGGAATGAAAATTAAGAAGAGACACTGGCATATCGATTACCTCTTGGAGATAGCTCCGGCGGTGGAGATATGGGTATATCCCCTGAGCGTCGGAGAGTGCGATATCGCGAGGGAACTCGTACGGAGGGGTGGCGAGAGAGAAGGCTTACGGGGGTTCGGGTCCTCGGATTGCCGTTGCCCAGGTCATCTGGTTTATCTGGGCGAGGGGAATCCGGAGATGAGGCTAGCCAGCGGCGGGTTTAAAGTGAATATAGTGAAACTCTGAGAGAAAAAGTCAGGTTTAGAGCGAAAGTAAATGAATTAAAGGAAAAGCATGAATGAGGCTCGCCGTCATCTTGTTTGAGGGACCTCCATCACCACCTTACATGATAATTGAGCCATTGGATCTGTGCTGAGATAGTGTCATCTTGTTTGAGGGACCTCTATCACCTCCTTACAAGTCTTAAAGGAAATGAAACCGATAAAAAACTCCCTTAGCGAGCGCTAAAGAGTGGAGTGATTTCATTTAGCCCCGATCGCTGCGGGAATTAAAACCGCTCTTTGGCAAAATCCCTTCACCTGAAGAGCGATCATGGCCGTGGGAACAGCGAAGGAGGAAATTAGTCGCCGCATATTATCTCATTGGTTTCATAGGCGCAAGTGTGGGGTAGAACGTTTATCGTCTTCTTCCCGGTTCAGCTACTGAAACCCAGGGTGGCGGAAGGAAAAAGCGCTACGTGATGTAACTATATATTTAGAGATAATTGAGCGAAAGGAGGCAATCATGTTCTTCGCCTATACCGAGGCTTCCCAGAGAGCCCTGGAGGGACTGAGGGACTTTTCTATGCTCAAATGGTATGCGGTCCCCCTCTTCGGTTTGGTGGTTTACGCCTATATCAGGGAGGTGAAAAGCGCCCGCGAGACGGGGAATTGGGACCCCATACTGGCCGCTTTGGTGCTTTTTGGTTGCGATTTCTTCAACGAGACCTGGAATGGGTGGGTCTTTCACCTCTCCAAGCGCTCGGCTGTGTGGACAACGCCGGGAGACACTGCCTTCAGGGTCACGGTGGGCTGGAATATCGAGATAATCTTCATCTTCCTCCTCTTCGGATTGGCTTATTACCACTCTTTGCTTCCCCAAAAAGATAGCAAGATATTAGGTCTGCCCAATCGCTGGTTCTTCGCCATCTTCTACGCGGTGGTAGCGGTGGTGGTGGAGGTGATCCTCAATCTGGGCGATTTGCTTGTCTGGGAGTATCCCTGGTGGAATCGCTCTTTCGCCGGGATATGGCTTATCTTTCTGCTAGGTTACTTCTATTGGTTCGTGGCCATCAACTTCATGCTCAATTTAAAGACCATGAGGAAGAAACTGGTCTTTACGGGATTCATCTATGCCCTGCCCATTTTGATGAGCGTGCTCGCCGCCATACTGGGTTTCCGGTATTAAGATAGTATTGAGATATATATTTATCCGGACCGGAGACGCCGAACGTTTCGATTAACAGCTGGTTCACCGTTCGGCGCCAACCCTGAAATCCCCACCGCGATAAAGGTTATCCGGAAATGGTGTATGTAAAAAGCACTCCATGTTGAGGCTTGGGTTTAATCGCAATGAATTGGTGATCTGAATCCGGACTTTTTCTAATAAAATTTATATATTGTCAATTTAAAAGACTAGTCGTGGTCGAATTTATCCTGCCCCGTTTTGTCGGAGGCGCGTCTCGGTAAAGGGCAGATTGAACGAAGCGTTTTCATAAAAGGAATATTCGTGTTGAGTCGAAGATCATGTAATATTTTATGAAAACAAATGATATTATTCTTGACTAACAAGCGAGGTTCTATCCTGCTTAACGAATTTATGAGAAGGCGGAAATTCAGAAATCGATAAGATATTCTTTACTAATAGGCGATTTTCTATCCTGCTTAACCTATTCTCCGGAATTCTTTTCGTCGATTATGCGGATGAGATCCAATAGATATTCCACGTGTCTGGCTCTCTCTTCTAGCCGCTCATCGTAGGTGCGGGACAGCACCGTCTGGATTATTTCCACTAATTTTCGGGGGTCAAAGGGTTTGGTCACGTATTCATCCGCTCCCTTGTTCCAACCCTCGAAGATATCTTTATCATCATTTTTAGCGGTGAGCATAATCACGGGTAATTTTTCGGTTTTAGGGTCCTCCCTGATGTGGGAGAGCACCTGGAAACCGTCCATCTCGGGCATCATGATATCCAGAAGCACCAAGTCGGGCGGGTCGCTTTTAATCAACTCAAGGGCTTCATAGCCAGAGAGAGCCTTTACGGGCTGGAAGCCATCCAGCTCCAGCAAAGTGGAGAGCAAGTTTACCATGGTGGCATCGTCGTCCACGATAAGTATCTTCGCGCCCATGCCCGGATCCTTTCTAACTATTTCTTGTGCCATTTGATAATTTACCCACTTGCTCAGCAAAATAATCTTACATAAGCCGGAGTGGAAATGTTTCCCATCGCATTTGTCTCTTTTGGGCTGCGTCGTCCTGCCATAAAAGATGCACGTGTCGCGCCAGCGACAGTTGTTAAAGATCGTCGCTAACAAAAGAATGAGAAATAGAGAGCGGGAAAATCAAAAAAATTGAGATGCTTCTGCGAAAAAGGTTATAGCTCAGATGGGTCTAGGAGGGGCGAGGTGAATTTCAAAAGGGCAGCATGCCGAGGATTATCAAAGATATCAATTTGATAAAAAGTCCTTAAGTTATTGGAGGAAAGAGAAACTATCTTTGTGTTGAGAAATAGTGAAGCAAAAACGCTCTCCAGGTTATCCCGGTTGATGGGAGGCTCTATTCACATTAGCTTATAATCCCCGCTCGACCTGTTCCACCCTACATTTATATGCAGGTTGGTCGTAATCCCTCTTTATCGCTTGCCTTTGATTAGCGATCTCGATCGGGGGTGTCGCAGGAGGGACAACTCCATCCCTTTCCCCTTCTTCCTCGACGGGAGGGGAACTCGTTGCCACATCTGCTGCAGAAAAATCTTCCTGGGCCCTCCCTGAGGATATAACTCCCTCCCTCGATGCGCAGGGCTTTTCCGGCGACTAGCGCCTCCATCACTTTGGCTCTCGCCTCCACGATCATGCGCTGGATAGTCTGGCGTGATATGCCCATCTCCCGAGCGGCGTCCTCTTGGTACATGCCCTCTAAGTCCACCAGGCGCAGGGCTTCCAGTTCCTCTACGCTCAGCGTTATTTCCTCTAGCTGAGCCATGGGGATGCCTCGGGGTTTGAAATAGTCCGTCCGGGGCGCTTCCCTTACCAGCTTGGGCTTGATCGGTCTAGCCAAATTTTCACTCCCTTGAAACCTTCTTTTTTTCAATTAGCATTAAGCGACGCAGCTCAACCGCATCCTCATATATTGTAGCAGCTCATCATTACCGCATTGGGAAAAAATTTCCTCAATTTGAGAGAAAGGGTTAATTTCCCCCACTAAGTATCTCCATTTCCATGTGTTTTTCCAAGCTCTTCGCCAGGGTCTTTAAGGGAATCTCTACCTCGTCTGGAACCGCTCCTAATGGAGGCTTAACCTGGTGCAGGGATTCCACCACTTGGGTTGAAAAGGGTATCTCGGCCACCACCTCGATGCCCTCCTGGCGGCATCTTTCTTTTATCTTCCGGCTCATCTCCGGGAAGATATCGCATTTGTTCACGCAAACTATTGTCCGCACGGAGAAATGTTCCGCTACTCGAAGGATTCTTTCCAGATCATGCAAGCCTGAAAGGGAGGGCTCGGTAACCACCAAGGCTAAATCTGCTCCGCTTAAAGAGGCGATCACCGGACAACCTGTGCCCGGTGAACCGTCCACCAAGATAAGTGGCAGTCCAGTATTGAGGCTGATCAACTGAGCCTCCGCCCGAACCCGGGTGACAACTTTTCCCGAGGCCTCTTCCCCCACGGCGAGACGAGCTCCCACCAGGGGTCCGTAGGAGGTAATGCCGGCATAAACCTCCGCTCCCTCCGACTCGAAGAAGCTGATTGCGCCTCTAGAGCAGACCAGGCCGCATACCCCGCATCCCTCGCACTTGAACTCGTCTATCTTTCGAGGGACGGAATCCATTATCGCGCCGAAGCGGCATCGTTTCATGCACGCGTCACAGCCGTCGCACAGGCGGGCGTCGATGTGCGCTTTTCGGGAAACTTTGATGGAGAAGGTCTTATCTATCTCCGGATGGAGAAGCAGGTGAAGATTGGGAGCCTCCACGTCACAGTCCGCCAGCACTATCGGCGCGATTAACTGTGCCAGAGCAGCGGCGACCGTGGTCTTGCCTGTCCCTCCCTTGCCGCTTATCACCACCAATTGTTTCATCTTACCTCTCCCCCGCATCTGGCTATCTCCTCGGCTCGCTGGTAAAGGGAGAGAAACTTATCCATCCATTCTTTATCGACGTCTACCAGATTTACCCCCCTGGCGTTGAGGCGAGCGATATCTCTGGAGAAGGGGATAGAAAGGGCGATCTCCAAACCCCGCTTCTCACAAAATTTCCTGGCGAGGGTGTCGCCTGGCACATCCTTGTTCAACACCACCAAAGAGGGAACCCCCAAAGTCTCCGTCATCTCCACCGCCATCTGGAGATCATGCAGCCCAAAAGGGGTGGGTTCGGTCACCATGACGCAGAGATGGGAGCCGTGCACCGCGGTCATTACTGCACAACCCGTGCCCGGGCCACAATCCACCACGTTCACCTCATCCGAACGCATGCGCTCTTTCGCCGCGGAAATCACTATACTGGCTTTGGGCTCCCCAATGTCCAGGATTCCTCGGATAACACCCATACCCTCCCCGGTATTTCCTTCCTCAAGCATTCCCAGGACGCGCTCTTCTTCAGAAATAGCGTCTCTGGGGCATACCAGCGCGCATCCGCCGCAACCATGGCATAGCTCCTCGAAAATTAATAAACTAGTAGGAGTGGTAGCCAGAGCACCAAATGGGCAAAAGGAGGAACATTCCCCGCAGCGCTCGCAACGGTCCAGGTCGATTTTGGGGATGGGGACGGTTACCTTCTCCCTTCGGGATATCTCCGGCTTAAGAAAGAGGTGGGCGTTGGGTTCCTCCACGTCGCAATCAACCAACGTCGTCTGTATACCGCTTCTATGTAGGGAGAGAGCGAGATTCACGGCTATGAGCGTCTTGCCCGTTCCTCCCTTTCCCGCGGCCACGCTAATTACCAACGTCCGCCTCCGCTACCTCTGCCTCTGCCCCAACCGCGACCCGGACGCCAGCCCCCGGGAGTGTCCATGGGCCCTCCGAAACCTCCAGGAGGTGGAGATCCCGCATCGGGAAATCCCGCATCTTTAGATAAGCCAGCGTGTTCGCCCACGGTGGGCGCGGATGTTTCCGCGAGAGTCCCCGCTTTCAAGTTCTTTATAGCCTCTTCCACCGTGCCGGAAAACCCCGTATACACCTTTACCTGCCCGGAGAGCACCTGCATGGCGTTGGGTCCGATATTGCCGGTAACCACCACATCCGCTCCATTGTTCACCACCAGCTGAGCGGTACGAATACCCGCCCCTCCCGCCGCGTCTCTGCTAGTGTTAGGCAAGGCTTCCCATTCATCCTTTTCCGTGTCGTAGAAAATAAGGTAAGCGCATCGCCCGAAGCGGGGATCCACCTGGCTTTCCAGTTGCGGTTCAGCGGATGATATCGCTACCTTCACCTCTAGTCTCCTTTTTCCTTAAGTTCCTCGATGCGCCGTTTAATCTGGGATAGGGTTTGCTCCAACCTTTCCGCCTGGGCTTTAAGCACTTCCAGTTCTCCGCTCGCGCCAAAAGGCGCCTGAGCCGAAGCGAAGGGGGAAACTCCTCCTGGCCACCTTCCGGTAAGAAAGTACTCGGCGCACGGACCTAGTCCGGAGCGACTCCTTCCCACCCAGCCCGGGCTGTATCCCAGCCTCATCCAACCCGGTTGGCCGGTGAGGTAGTACATGTTTCTGCATCCACGACCCATTTCTATTCCTCCTTTCAGGATTGGTTTAATTTTTCCCTGACTCTCGGTCACTTTAATTTCAACAGTTTGCTCCCACCATGCGGGTGCCGCATTTGGGACAGCTCTTGGTGAAGCATGGAATCCCTCTGGTGTGCGGTTCGGTATACCCGCAACTAGGGCAACGACACACTGTGCTTCCAGGCGCGCCTTGCCCTCCTCGAGGCCGGCCACCTCGTCCCCGTCCGAATCCAAACATCTTTTTCACCTCCTCTTGGCGATAATCTCAGGCTATAACGTTATGATACATATGCTCTAAATAAATTATAAATATTATATTGGCATATGTAAAGTATAATTATTTGATAAATTATATTGACTTTTTAGAATAGTTATATATTATTATACATAAGCTCTAAATATTATGCTTAGTTAGTAATAAATCTAAAGGAGTGGAAGGCATACATAAGAGGACGGGATGATGAAGTTACTGTCGAGGCGGAACTTGCGCAAGCTGCATATCTATTCCGGTCTGTTCTCTGCTTTGCTGGGGTTATATCTTTGGCTTGAACCCAAGATTCGCAGATGGAAAAGGAGAAGAGGGACGCGATGATCTTTCCCTACCCCCATAAAGTGGCGATAGCCGTGGGCAGCGACGGTAAGATATCGGAGCATTTAGGGTCCACCACTTTTTTTATCGTCTATACGGTGCACGGAGGAAAGATACTGGAGAAAGAGGAGCGCTTGAATGAAAGGGCGTGTTCCAAACGGGAGGAGGATACCGAGGCGGTTTGCTGGAAACTGATAGAAGAGTTGCTGCCCGACATCAAGGTAATGATTTCCCGGGGTATGGGAGAAAACGCTTATGTAGGTCTGCTCAGGCGGGATGTCCTCCCCATCCTCAACGAGGAAAAAGAATCGGAAAAGGCCATCAAAGCATACCTAAAAGGCGAACTCCGCGACTGTCCTCATCTGGTTCACCCCTCCAGGAGGAGAGACAAGGCGGATGATGAGATTGCCTTGCAGAAATCGATTTTACGGGTAAGGGCGAAAGGAGATAAGAGATAATGACGGAATGCGGAAAAAGTTGCGGAGCCGCGGCGGAATCTGGGCCTGGTACTGGTTTATCGGTGAGCAAAGCGAGAATTATGGTTCTCAGTGGAAAGGGCGGCGTAGGCAAAAGTTCCATCGCCGCATGTCTTGCCTTAGGATTGGCGGAGAAAGGGTTTCGAGTGGGGGTAATAGACGTGGACTTCCACGGACCAAGCCTGCCGTTGATTTTCGGCTTGGAGGGAGAGAGGGTTTTCGCCGATGCCGAAGGAATCTACCCGGCGCGGATCGGGGAAAATCTGGAAATCATATCTATCGGGTTTTTCTTAAGCCATGAGGATGACGCGGTGATCTGGAGAGGTCCGTTGAAGATGACCGCCATTAGGCAGTTTATCCAGGAGATTCACTGGTCAGAGTTGGATTACCTGGTTATCGATTCCCCGCCCGGCACTGGCGACGAGCCTTTAAGCGTGGCGCAATTAATACCTGATTCTTGGGGTCTGATAGTTACCACTCCTCAAGAGTTGGCAATGTCCGACGTGAGAAAATCCATTAACTTTTGCAGGAAAGTGGGCATGCCCCTGGCGGGCGTGGTGGAGAACATGAGCGGTTTTAAGTGTCCTCATTGCGGAAAGTTCATCGACATATTTGGGCGGGGAGGAGCGGAAGTAATGGCGGAAAGAATGCAGGTAGAGCTTTTAGCCTCAATACCTCTGAATAAACAATTCGCGTTGTGGGCCGATCAGGGTGGAGGAAGAAAAGGGACCTATCGCGATCTTGAAACCGTCTCGGCGGCGCTGGACGCCATGGTGGAAAAGGTGATGAGCTTGACCTCCCCGGAAAAAAAGGAACTCACGCATTCCGGGAAGAATCCCCCAGAGGAGCCAGAGGGCAGGCAGCTGGTTTCGGAATGGAAAAATCCCCAACATGGAAAGGAGGAAGGTTTGGAACTTTTTGCCATTCCCACGGAAGGAGGAATTCTCTGCTCCCATTTCGGGCACTGCGAAAAATTCACCCTAGTTGAGGTGGGGGAAGAAGGAAAGCCCAGGATAAAAGAGGTCTGTGATGCCCCTCCCCATGAACCCGGACTCCTTCCCCGCTGGTTGGCGGAGAGGGGAGTGACCACGGTGATAGCAGGAGGAATGGGTGCACGGGCTCAACGCATTTTTGCCGAAAGCGGAGTGAGGGTGATTTGCGGCGCTCCGGCGATGGAGCCCGTGGAAGTGGTCCGCGGTTACCTGGAAGGTATCCTGGAGTTGGGGGAAAATGTGTGTGATCACTAATATGGGCGATCGTTCATAATCATTTTCCGCGGGCGGTAGGTTTGAGAATCGACTTTTCAGGGAAAATTTCAACGGCCAACCCAGAAAAGCAAATTCGAGCATGATTGGAGTGGTCTTGAGTCTGGAGGAGGTGAGACATTGCAGGTTTTTGTGCTTTCCGACAACACCGCGGGCGCCCCATCATTCCTCGCCGAGCATGGATTATCCCTCCTGGTGAGAAACGATTGGGGAGATTTGCTCATGGACGTGGGGCAGGGAATGGCGATGATGCACAACGCGGAGCTCTTAAGGATAAACCTGGACAACCTTAAAGGCGTGGTCTTGAGCCACGGTCATTACGACCATACCGCTGGGCTCCCCCAACTGCTTAAGCGAAAGAGTCCCTTGAAGGTATACGCTCACCCCGGTATATTTGAGGCCAAATTTTTCCAGGTTGGGGAGGCGAAGAGGTTTATCGGCCTGCCCTTTCGAAGGGAATTCTTGGAGAGCATGGGCGCCGAGTTCGATTTGGGCGATTCCTCTAGGGAGATTTTACCAGGAGCCTTCCTTTCCGGAGAGATTCCCCGCCAGACCGACTTTGAGCCAGGTGATCCCAATCTCAAGGTCATGCGGGGAGATGAACTCCAGGTAGACCCCTTCCATGATGACCAAGCTTTATTCCTGCCTCACCCGGAAGGGACGGTGGTTATCCTGGGATGCGCCCATGCCGGAACTATAAATACCTTGCTTCACGCGATGAAGGTAATGGGGGATGAGAGGATAAAGGCGGTGATAGGCGGTTCCCACCTGCTCTTCCTCCGACCTGAGCAGCTGGAGCGCACCATCGAGGAGTTGAAAGCGATAAAGCCCGGCTTGATGGCCTTTTCACATTGTACTGGGCAATTGGCCGCTCGCCGGCTTTCCCAGGAGTTTGGCGAGAGATTTATCTTCAACCAAACTGGGGCGGTGATAAATATCTGACAGATGGCCTCGTTCCGATATCCAGGCTATCGAAAAGGTAGGGCTTATGAAGAACAAATTGAGATAAACTTTTTGTGGCAGGCCATCCTTCCAAGTCCCAAAGCCATCGCATCTGATGCGATGATCGCTCTAAGCCCCCAACACCTTTGCATCTGATGGGTGGCCATCGTTTCGAGCCCCAACGCCTTCGCATCTGATTCAATTATTCTTTCAAACTCCCAACGCCTTCGCATCTGATTCAATTATTCTTTCAAATCCCCAACACCTTTGCGTCTGATGGGTGGCCATCGTTTCGAGCCCCAACGCCTTCGCATCTGATTCAATTATTCTTTCAAATCCCCAACACCTTTGCGTCTGATGGGTGGCCATCGTTTCGAGCCCCAACGCCTTCGCATTTGATGCGATTATCCTTCAAACCCCCAACGCCTTCGCGAGGCGAGAGAAAAATGTTTTACGGATGGCTCCCACCAGTCTGAAATTAGCGAGAATTTTTATCGGGATTTTTCATCTTCGCGCCTCCACTTAGATAATTTTTTCAAAATGTAAAAATTGCAATAGCAGCGTATTTTTAGGCGTGAATTTAGTCTCTATATCGCTTTTCTTAGTTTGGCATGAGCTGGGAGGAACATAGGAAAAGGGATGGGAAAAGGGATTATTTCTTATGAAAATTCTTGTTGCGGGGAAGCTTCAATAATCGTTTCAGAGGCTTAATTCTCTGGCGATCTCCAGCCTCATCATCTCCCGGGTTCCCCACAGTAGCTGCAAAGCTTTGGAATCCCTATGCAGCCGAGATAGCCTGCTTTCCGCGGTATAGCCGTATCCTCCCGCCATCTCCATGGCGGACGAGGCGATCCTCTCCAGCTGGCTGGTGGAGAAGAGCTTAAGCATGCATATTTCCTGGTGCAAGCGCCGCCCTTCGTCCAAACCACGCGCCGCCCATTCAATCCCCGTGCGCAAGAGTGAGATGCCCATAGCCATGTCAGCTATGGAGAAGCGTAGTGACTGATGCTCGATGAGCTTTTTTTCATATTGTCGCCTCTCGGCGCAGTAGCTCATCGCTTCCTCCAAACAAGCTTGTGCCATTCCCGCGGCGATGGCGCACACCAGCAGTCTCGCGTCGTCTAACCAAGGTTCCAGCTCCTTAAGGGTGAGGGCTTCAGCGATCAGGTGGTCTAGGGGAACCGCGCAGTCTTGCAAGACGAGGGCGTGATTGGGAAGCCCTTGCCAGCCGGCGAACCGATAGAAGTGAGCGAGGTGAAGTCCAGGTGAGCCGGAGGGAACAAGCGCCAGGGAAAATCCTGTGGCCTCCCTGAATAAACCTAGAACGTAGAAGTCCATCCCTGACAGGGTGTTGGTCACGAAGCATTTGTTTCCATTGAGAACCATCTCCCACCCTCGCCTCTTGATCCCGGCTTTAATGGAGGCAAGGTCGCTACCCGCATCGGGTTCGGTGATAGCCACCGCGCCCAATCGCCTGACCAACGCCAGTTCAGGAAGGAAGCACGCTTTCTGTTGCTCGCTAGCCCAAAGGACCAGTCCCCGTGCGCATGCCAGGTGGTAAAGGAGCATAAGGGCGAGACGGGGATCGCTTCTGGAGACTTCCTCCATGATGACGCTAGCCTCACGCATTCCACCTCCCTGTCCCTCCCATTCTGCGGGAATAAGGATGCCTGGGATACCAACACTTGCTAGATTCTTTAACAGCTCCGCCAAGTAAACCGGGTCCGTCTCCACCGCTTTGCTGGCACGCGAGAGCATCCTCTCTATATAACCGCGACATTGATCGCGCAGAAGCTGCGCGGATTCGTTTAACCTCTTGTCCATACGATTACCTCGTTAGCTTCGACTACTTAATGATTATCCGTTAATTGCGCGGACATTAGCAAACTCATGATTACCCTGCCCAGCTCGAATACCCGCCTGGCCATCTTCTCCTCTATCTCCTCCATCCCTCTCGTTTCCTCCGCCGGACGTACTACCATAGTTCCAAGATCGAAGATTTAGAGATTACCTCTTTCCTTTTGTTGAATTAGCTTGCTTTGTCAGGACGATAGGGTAGTCACTCAACCTTTCTCAACCCAAAGCTCCTACCGAAACGACACAGCATTTTGATGTGATCGAATTATTTCTCAATGTTAAAATTTTCATCTCTTTGAAACTTGCTTGCTTTGCCAAAATAATACGGCAATCTCTCAATCTTTCTCAACCAAAAGCGCCTGCCGAAACGAAATAGCATCTTGATGTGATCGCATCATTTCTCCGCGTGAAAAATTTATCATCACTTTGAAACTTGCTTGCTTTGTCAGGATGACAGAGTGGTCTCTCAATCTTTCTCAACCAAAAGCGCCTGCCGAAACGAAATAGCATCTTGATGTGATCGCATCATTTCTCCGCGTGAAAAATTTATCATCACTTTGAAACGGTAACTGGGCTGTTCCAGGCGCGTTATTTTTATTTTGGGCATAGCGTTGTGGAATCATGAATCTTCCTATGCGAAACATCTCAAGACTATAGAATTTACCTTTACTTTGAAGTGATGACGAAGATTATTTTTAATGAATTATGGCTTTGGCGCATGGAGAGGAGAGAATATTTTTCAAGGCACCAAAAAGAGACCTGCTGTCGCTTTACGTTTCTCAAGGGCCCCAAAAAAGACGTGCTGTCGCTTTATATTTTTCGAGAGGCCCTAAAAAGTGACGTGCCTTGTTTACATTTTTCGAGATCCCTAAAAATACACGTGTTGTCGCCTTATAATAATGTGATTGGCGCTTTATAGGGCTGTGGTTCATGAACCCTGACGCCCGTTTCTTCTACGTCAACCTGGGGTTCTTCTCTGGAG
>JACVIX010000058.1 GCA_015711725.1 Candidatus Geothermincola primus
CTGAGGACCGTTCCGTTTTTGTCATACCGCGGTGATAGAATGGCAGCTGCTTGGAGAGCAGGAACATGGTTGGTCAGGGAGGGAGGTGATATAGGGCTTTTGAAAGATGCGAAATTGGGAACTAGGGAGATAAGTTTTTATACGTTGCCTCGTTCCCCTAATTCTAAGGATCACTTTTAGTCATGCCCCAGCGATAGAATTATAAAGGTTAGGAGAGTTTTATTTTAACTTTAGCTTGGGATTTGCCAGGAGGGAGGTGATATAGGGCTTGTTGTGGATGGGAGCGCAAAGGCTTGGGGGATATCCTGATGTTCGCTGTCCCGTAATTGTTTTATCTGAGGACCGTTCCGTTTTTGTCATACCGCGGTGATAGAATGGCAGCTGCTTGGAGAGCTTGATCGTCTGATTGATGAAAAGGAAAGGGAAGGCTCTTGATCACAGATGAGCTTGCCATGTTCGATAACAAGGAGGTGTGTAAATTAACGAACTACAAATTTATTCGATTACATTAAGCTCAGTAGCTTACGTTTAAAGCGCTGCGGCCGCTGTGCTTGGTTGGCAACAAATGGCAGTAAGATGGTGGTCTTATTCCTCCAGATTTATTCCTCCAGATTAAACACTTGAGCGTTCCTTGGAGGTTTTGGAAGAGGTGGTCCGAAAGCGATCGAGAGCGTACAAGACAAACTCTGAATGGATGTTTTTTCTGAACCCCTAAAAAGATTTGTTTTTATTGAAACAAAGGCGCAAAAAATATCGTTATCTCCTCCAACCGTCTTACATTATAATTGAGCCATTGGGTCCGCGTTGGGATAATCTGTGTTGAGATAATGTTTCCAGGTTGTTCCCATAAGACCAAGCTGTTCCTATAGTATGAGGAAGTTTATTATACTGTCAGCCATATATGTCGCGCTCCATATTTTTTAGCCTCGCGCTGTTTGAGCGTTTTGTGGTTGTGGATGCGATGGTCGTGTGGGGCATATATCTCTCTGATGGGTCGCTAGTCCTGTTGGCTAGTTAGGTCCGCGCCGATGATGCAATCGCAAAATCGGTTAAAGAGAGGTGAGAGTGAGGATCCTGTGGAGAAGAGTTGGCGTCCCGGTCAGCCCACATTCCTCAAAGTGCGCTCTTGTTCTTCCGAGGAGCGATTGGGAAAAGATGTTACAGCGGTTTTCTAGGGAGGCAAGAGTGGGGCCTTTTTAGGGAAGTTTTAGTTTAAGGGTCAGCCCACATTCCTCAAAGTGCGCTCTTGTTCTTCCGAGGAGCGATTGGGAAAAGATGTTACAGCGGTTTTCTAGGGAGGCAAGAGTTAGAGTTTTTCCGTATGGGTAATGTTCCCTTTTTATAAAAGCTCGCTTTGTATGTAGATTCATCTCCAAACCCGGCGTTAATTGGGAGAAAATGTCATAATATATTTTACGGTGACTTTCTTGGGAGGTGAGAGTGAAAATATTCAAACTTTTAAAAAGAACCGTGATCTTCACCGGAATTATCTACATCTGGGCAGTCCGTTCCTTTAAACCAACTGCCAGAGAAATGCTAGACCCGTCCTGGCACCGGGAGCTGCCCATGCGGATAACTGCCCGGGGTTTGGCCCGCTTGCTTCCCTATTTGGACGCTCGATGGGGAGAGAAGGGAGTAAAAGCATTGCAGTTCGTCTTCTACCAGATTGGGGTGGATCGGGCTCCACTGCTCCAGGAGTTTCTGGAAATCGATGTGGACGACGCTCGAAGTCTAGGCCGGGTGCTGGATTACGAGGATGGGTTGGTAGGAGTGAAAGGAATATGGGTGGAGGAGACTCGCGGCAGGGCAGTCAAAGAAGAGAGGTACTGCCCTGCCGCGGCGGAGCTCTCCGCATGTCCGGAGGTTTGCACCTCGCTTTTTATGGCTATGGAGGCGGGCACCTTCTCCCAGTTGAATCCAGAGCTGCGGGCTCCAGAGATTTCCAAGCTTCTTTCCAGAGGAGACGAGTGCTGCCTGGCGGTGCTGGAACTGCCTCATCTCAAAAAAAAGGAGGCGCGTTCCGCCTCACCTCAGGCTACCCCGGGGGAGCTCCCCCCTCGCCTGAGCGTCCCAGGCTTGCGGGGCAAGCTAATGCGAAGCTCCTTATTAAGCATCGTAAAAGCGGCATACAAGCTCGCTACCTCAGGCTTGGACCAGCCCATGCACTGGTACGAGCATTTCCGCTATGTCCCGGCGCAAGGCCCCACTATGTCCCGGCGCAAGGCAGGAGGCATAGGGCAGTTCTAGCAGAAACCTGGCAGTTCAAGCAGGAAGGCCTTTCTAACAGTTAACTAGCGGTAAAATGCTATAGACGGCTCCTCGCAACCGAGCAGCTAGACGCGCAGCTAGAGAGAGGGGCGGAACGTGATGACTCATGCGTGCCTAGTATCGCCGGTTTATCTGGAATTCCGGAATAAACCCGAAATAACTGGCGCAATAGCTGCCGGCACAATAGTTGTCTTAGATAAGCAACGCTAGTCTTGCTATATGTAACATCTTGCTATATGTAACAATGTGTAATTCTGTTCTGCCACTCCACCGTCGCCATCGGCAGGCCTGATCAGTGTAAGGATTTGTCGTGGCATGACGCATGGCGCATGGCCAGAGGTTGCTGGCAAGTATAGCGTTAAAGCAAAGCGTCCTGCTCATCTGCTGCCACTAAGCCAGTAACTCAGCCAGTAAGCGGCCGGTAAGCGGCAAACGCCTATGAATGTCAATCCAGTTGGCATATGGTCGTGCTGGCACGCCATCTAGAAGTCGAGACTGGCGGGAGAGGGAGGCTGGAAAGGTGAGAGGGGAGGTGAGACTGGCGGACGGCTATACTTGCGCTTTTTGTCGCCTTCTCTACCCCCTAAGGGAACGGTTACACTGAGCCAGGCTGTACTGTTCCGCCCTGCGCCTGTTGTCGCCTTCTCTACTCCTGTATACTATGGATGTTATGAAGGTAATAAAAAGAGGGCAATCCGGAGCGGCGGTCAGCGATATTCAGAAGAGACTGCACGAGCTGGGTTACGATGCCCCCGGGTTTTCCGAGGAGATAAACCGCCAGTTTTTCGGAGAGGTAACCGAGAAATTGGTCCGCCTCTTCCAGGAAGAAAGGGGCTTAAGAGCCAACGGGGAGGTTGATGACAGTTCCTGGCAGGAACTGGTGGAGGCTTCCTACCGGCTGGGAGACCGCTTCTTATATCTGCGGCTTCCTCTCTTTAGGGGCGATGACGTGCGTGAGGTCCAGCGCTATCTGAACCGGCTAGGCTTTCATGCGGGAAGGGAAGATGGCATCTTCGGCGAGGACACAGACCGGGCGGTGAGGAACTTCCAGCGCAACCTGGGGCTCCCGGTGGACGGAATTGTGGGTCCTTCCACTATCGAATATATGACCCGGCTTGAAAGAGCGGTCAAGCCTACTAGCGTGGCGGCGGTGCACGAACGCATCCTCGACGAAATCTCCCTTCCGCTTGAGGGAAGAAAGATATTTCTGGATGCGGGAAACTCCGCGTTGCTGAAAACCCCTTTGCTCCATGAGTTATTTCAATATCTTCGGGATGAGGGAGCTCTGCCTATTGCCGTGGAAGCCGGAGACGAGCCTCCATCTGAAAGCCAGAGGGCAGCGCTCGCTAACCAGGAAGAGGCGGAAGTGGTGGTGAGTATTCATCTGCTCCCCGAGCGCAATGATCTAGAAGCGCAGGTTTTCTACTTCGCCGGGAAGACCTATACATCTCCCCGAGGGAAGCGCCTCGCCCAGCTTTTTCTGGAATCCCTTGAGCCTCTAGGCTACGCTCAAGGTCAAACTCTGGGGAAGAGTTTTCCTCTCCTGAGGGAGACAAGGATGCCTTGTGTGGTGGTGGAACTCTATGGCTTGAAGGCATTCCCCAAGGATATCGCCAGATCCATGGTGGAAGCCTTGCGAGGTTACTTCGCCTAGCGTTCCCTTCTGCATTTTGTGGAGCTTCCTGGTAGCAACTTTTCGCTCTGAAAAGCCGCGATACACGCTTTGGGCGTTCGTCCTCAGCGCGTCGTTATCATACTCCACCTGTATTGCTTTCACCACGCCACTACTTAACCAATCATTCATGAAATAATCCTTCATGAAATATTTACACCTCTTATCTTCATTAGTCATACCGAGGCGTCTCCACGCATCGGGAGAAAGGGGATGACGTAAATGATTAAACGCATGTCTTTTCACGTCAGTTTTCAATCCTTTTAGGCGATAATCGCCATATCCAACAACTACTTTAAAAAGCGCCTTCGCTCTCATCCCCCTAACCCTGCCGAGAGCCATGAAGACGCTGCTTCTATCCCTTTGCGTCCCCTTCTATTGAGTCACGTCATGGAATTTACCGAGCTCGTTTGTAACGCGTGTTGATATAATTACATTATGTAATATTTATAAACGGTCGCGCGTTTTCCGCCTTCTTCTCTCGCTCGGTATAAACTAGTTTTTGCCGCGCCTTTTATTCCATATGAGTTATTCTTTCTCTACGGCTTTCCTCATAATTAATCTCTCTATCGCGCGATAGGAGTTTACGATGATGTCGCGGGATATGGGTTCGTGAGCATGGACTTTTAGAACTAGCTCGTGCCTCTACCTAGCTCTTTATAATCACCGCCAGCAAACACCCCTATCTCATAAACGAACGCTAAGACCAAGGGCCGATATTCGGGACATTGAAATAGTCTCCTCCTTGGTCTTGCCTATTTCTCAACAGAACACTCAGTCTAAGGGCGATATCCCGTTTCCACTGACGAAAAACTATAAGGGACAAGCCAGTGAAAAAAGGCTCGAATCTTTTTAGACTCGCTTAAAAAGGCTTCACATCTTCTAGGACATATGGGTTTTTCCTCCACACGGTTATGAGCGCTCGCGCATTAAGAAATTATCTTAATAACCTTGTGGGCCTGATGATAAAGATTATTTGAAGCTATGAGCGCTCGCGCATTAAGAAATTATCTTAATTAATAGATTGTGGATAGAAATGCTGGTTAGTCGATTCAATTCATGATTTCGTCGCCGCTAAACGCGGAGCCGGCAGACCGTAAAAACATCGGTTAGCGGGAGTAGGGCGGTGGTTCGATATCTTCCACCACCACCTCCACCTCTTTCACTTCCACTCCCGCCGAACCCTCCACGTATTCCTTGACCTTCTCTTGAATCTTTCGGGCGATTTGGGGAATGCTTCCCCCATAAGAGACGCAGACTGATACGCTCAAACGATACTTGCTATCTTCCTCTTCCACCTTTACCCCGTGACGCACGAATTCTCGCTTGACCCGGGAAGCCAGCGTCTCCACCGCGTTCCTCTGGCAGGAGACCACTCCTTCCACTTCCATGGCCGCCTGTGCGGCTAGATCAGCCACGACCTCTTTGGACATCTCGATCTGTTTATCCATCCCCACTCCTTAGAGCTTTTTTTCTCCGTGACGTATGGAGGTCACGGTCACCTTCCCATTGGAGGTATCGAAATAAACTGTTCTTCCGTGGTTTCCACCGGTGTCCTCCGCCACCAGCTTAATCTTAAGCTCTCTAAGAACTTTTTTGGTTGCCTCCACGTTGCGCTCCCCGATGTTGAGGCTGGCGAAAGGACCAGGCACGTTTTTTGGGTTGGTGGCGCCGGGGATGGTAAACATCTGGGCGCCTCCCACCACCTTCGCCACGATGCGATTCTTCCTCGCCCCGAGCTTGACCATCTCCTCCACCATGGACTTTATCGCCGTGTCGGCGAAGCGCCCAGGGCTCCCTTTCCTGGAGATAGCTTTGCTGTCCGGGAGCATAACGTGAGCCAAGCCACCTATCTTCTTAGCCTCGTCGTAAAGGGCTATCCCCACGCAGGAACCCAACCCATAGCTTGCCAGTACGCCAGAGTTGTTAGTGACGTAGTACTCGGATACCCCTACATTGATTATTTCGTCGGTCAAACAGCGCTCACTCCCAACCGGCTGAGTATCAAGTCCAGGGAGCCTAAATCCGGAAAGAGAACCAGATGGCCCCGGATCTTATGGGCGGATATGTCAAACTCAGTCTCTATCACCAGCACATAGTCCTCGGACTGGCTTATTTCCACCAAGATGAAATCGATGATCGCTCCCGCCATGTCCAGCGCGAACCCGGGTACCGAGGGCCGAAGCAGCAAGTTGGTGAGCTGGGAGAGGGCGTTGAGATAGGAACCCGCCAGTATGCTCCCAGTCTCCTGTAGGGCGGACATCTCCACGGTGCTTAGCTCTTCTCCCTTCTTGCCAGAGGCCATGATTTTAGCTAGTTCGTATGCGCTCTTCTCCTCTAAAAGGAGAAGCATGCTGCCGGAGGCGTCGCCAGTGATGTGTAAGTAAACCCCGGCGACGGGAGTTTCCGCTCCTCCCACCAAATCGGAGACCTTGACCAGCGGTATCAGCGTGGCGCGGGGCACGCTGAGCAGGACCTTCTTGTCCACCATGGCGGATAGCGCCACCGCGGCGTTGCCCGATCCGATATTTCCTACCTCCTTGAGAGCGTCCAACTGCAGTGGCGTCAGCTCCCTACTGTATTCGGCCATTATCTTCACTTCCTCCCTTCAGGCTGAGCTACTCTCATCAGCCTCGGTCGACTCACCTTCTACATCAAACTAGGAATGTCCAATATCAACGCCACCTTACCGGAACCCAGGATGGTGGCCCCCGCAAAGCCTTTGATCCCCTTCAAGAAACGATCGAGGCTGGTGATGACGATCTCCTGCTGACCCATCAGCTCGTCCACTGCCAGCGCCAGGCTACGCACGTTGATCTCCACCACCACCACAGGGAAGGTGCCCTCACCGTTGCTCCGGGGAAGACCCAACAGGCGGTGGAGGCGCAAAAGGGGAATAGTTTCATCTCGTAAAAATATTACCTCTTGATTTTGAACCATCTTTATCTCATGCTCCGAGACCATGGAGGTCTCTCTCACCGTTCCCAGTGGTATGGCGTAAATTTCCCCGCCTACCTCCACCAGCAAAGCGTTGATTATCGCCAGGGTCAAGGGAAGCTTCATGGCGAAAGTGGTGCCCTTGCCCTTCGTTGAGCTCATCACCAACATCCCTCCCAGGGATTCCACCTTGGTCTTTACAACGTCCAGCCCCACTCCCCGTCCGGAAACCCCGCTCACCTCTTTAGCCAGGGTAAACCCGGGGGTGGCCATGAAGCGCAGAAGCTCGTCGTCGGAGAAAACCCTCTTCTCCTCAGGGGAAGCCAGCCCTCGCTCCACCGCCGCCTCGAAGATCTCATCCGGGTCTATACCTTGCCCGTCATCGCTTACCTCGATGGAGACGTAGTTTCGATCCCGCCTGGCTAAAAGCATCACCACGCCTCGACGAGGTTTTCCCTTCCTCTCCCGCTCCACGGGAGTATCTATCCCATGGTCCACCGCGTTGCGAATCAGGTGCATAAGGGGGTCACTTATCTCGTCCAAGATGGTGCGGTCCAGCTCAATCTCTTTTCCCTCGATGATAAAATCCACCTCCTTGCTCTGGCTCTTAGCCAGGTCACGAACCATACGAGGGAAGCGGTTGAAGATATTTTCCACCGGAACCATCCTGGTCTTCATCACCTCGTCCTGGAGATCGGCAGTAAGCCTCGCCGTCTGGGTCAGGGCATCCTTCAGCTCAGCAATGTCATAGGCAGAAGCTATCTCCATCAGCCGAGTGCGGTTAATCACCAACTCGCCCACCAGATTCATCAGGTTGTCCAGCCTAGCGATGTTTACTCGCACGCTCTGAGTCCTCATACCGGGCAACTCCGTGGGGGGCGCCTTCATCGGCTCAGCTACTTCCACCTTCCTTTCTTTCGCCTCCTCAATCCCCTCGGGTTGAGGCTCCTCGCCCTCCACTATCGGCACTTCCATGGGAATGATATCCGCCGACTCTACCTCGGCTATGGTAACCAGAGCTTTCTTGATGGTAGCCTCCTCCTCGGCAGAGATGAAGACGACCTCGAAGAAGTACTCGAACTTCTCGTCCTCCAGATCCTCTACCGAAGGGAAGGATTTGAAGACCTTACCGAGCTGCGACAACTTCTTGAAAATCATGAAGACTCGCACGGATTTAAGCACGCAGTCCTTATCCAGGGTTATGCCCAACGGGTATGGTTTTGCACCTCCCACCATCTCCCTGGCAAGCTTCCTCAACTCGTCCTCGCTTAGCCTCATTTTGCTGGTGGGAGTGGCGGCGTACGTTTCCCCCTCTCTTTCCTCTCTAATTTCTATCTCCGGCTTCTCCGCAACAGTGGGCCCTTCCTCGGGACCTACTTCTTCCGCAACCCCCAATTCCTCCTCTGGGAGAGGCTTTGCCACTTTCTTTCCCTTCCCCCTGGCTCTCTTTTTCGGAGCGCCCTTTACCGGCATCGCAGCTCCCATCGCTCTGTCCATGGGGATTTTTTGCCCCTCCACCACCGCTCGCATTTCCGAGATAAGATATCTGGTGTCGATGGGCACGGGGTTGTCCTCGGCAATCAGCTTGACCAGCGCACCGAGCATGTCCAGGCTGCTGAATAGCAAATCAAGTATGGCTGGCGTGACCATTATGTCACCGGACCTCAATCCATCCAGCACGTTTTCCATCTCGTGAGAGAGCTCGGAGAGCTGGTCGAATCCCAAGGTCGCCGCCATCCCTTTCAGTGTATGGGCGGAGCGGAAGATTTCAGTGAGTACATCGGGATTCTCGGGGTCCTTCTCCAGCTCCAGCAGTGATTGGTTTAATGCTTCCAGGTGTTCTGAGGCTTCCGTAACAAAGAGCTCTTTGTATTGAGATATATCCATCTCCATGGGAATTTGCCTTCCAAGATTATCTCCAGATATATTTTACATAAATATTACATATTGTAACTTTATTATACAATGAAAATTTATCTAATTTATCCTCACAAAACGCTGAGTATGGTTTCCGGTATTTGTTCTAGGGGAACCACCCAATCCACGCATCTCTTCTCGATGGCCGCCTTGGGCATACTGAAGATGAGGCAGGTTTCCTCATTTTGCGCTATGGTTTTCCCTTTTTTCTCCTTGATGGCGGCTATTCCCTGAGCCCCATCCGAACCCATTCCCGTCATGATAACCCCAATGGAATTTTCGTGAAAAGTTTCCGCAGCGCTTCTCATGGTGGCATCTATGCTGGGGGTGGCTCCATATTTTCCCTTGGACTGAATCAGGCTAACCCTCGCCCTGGAGCCTTCATCGTTGGAAGAAATGATCATATCATAGCCTCCTGGCACCACCAGCACTCTTCCGGGCTCTATCAGGTCCCCTTCCTCCGCTTCCTTCACCCTTAACTCGCTCTTCTGGTCAAGCCTCTCCGCAAAGGAACGGGTGAACACTCCGGGCATGTGCTGGGCGATGACCATTCCCGCGGGCATATTGGCGGGAAAGAGGGGGATAATCTCCGCCAGCGCCTTGGGTCCTCCCGCTGAGGCCCCAATTACCACAATCTTCTCCCGCGGTGGCAGGGGAAGCCTCAACTTAAGCCTCTTTTTGCCTTTAGCGGAACCAAAAGCCTTCTCCACGAAATTGCGGGACCCCGCAGCCATCCTTACCTTCTCCAGCACCTCGTCTTTTATCTCCCTTATCGCCGAGGGGAAGTGAGACGGCTTGGCGATAAAATCCACCGCCCCCAGTTCCAGGGATTTGATGGTGGGAACTGCCCCTTTCTGAGCCAGGGCGCTGAGCATGATAACCGGTCGAGGGCTCTTTTTCATGATATACTCCAAGGCGGTCAGTCCGTCCATCTCCGGCATATGAATGTCCATGGTCACCACGTCGGGGTCGAGTTCATTCACCAGGCGGATGGCTTCGATACCATTGGAGGCGGTGCCCACTACCTCGATCTGCGGATCAGACGACGCGATATCCTTGAGCAGGCGTCTGACCAGCGCCGAGTCGTCCACAATCAACAATTTTATCTTAATGGGCACTCCTATCTCACCTCCTCCGGAGCCCCGATAATCGTAGGCGAAGCATGGACAAAGTGAATCGAGCGGCTAACTCTTCAGTGCTTTCTCCACAGCTTCTATAACCTTGGAGGGCTGGAAGGGCTTTATAATAAAATCCTTGGCGCCGGCCTCCAAGGCCTCCACCACCAGCGGCTGCTGGCCCATTGCGCTGCACATGAGAATCTTCGCATTGGGGTCCATCTTTATAATCTGCTTCACCGCCTCAATCCCATCCATCTCCGGCATCACGATGTCCATAGTCACCAAGTCGGGATTGAGCTCCTTATAGCGTTCCACCGCTTCCACGCCATTCTCCGCCTCGCCAACGACGTCGAAGCCATCTTTGTTCAAGATGTCCCTTATCATCATGCGCATGAAAAGGGCATCATCGACAATCAAAACTCGCGGAGCCATATCTACCCTCCTTCCTCAAGGTTTTCAGACTTATGGCTGCTCATCAATCTCATTCTCATATCCAGTATCTCGGCCTCCCTCCTTCACTGGCATTTGGTGAACATAATCTATCCATCCATGGCTCACAGCGGAGGTCCGCCGTGGCTATACTCCCCTCCTTTTTCGCTCGCTATGCCAACGCTTAAAAACTTAGCTCCGCCACCTCCTCGGTTCCCAGTACCCGAGCCAGGTCCAGCAGGATGAGCAAGCGGTTCTCCAGCTTCACCACGCCCTTGATATATACCGCCTCAACGTCAGCGGCTAAGGCGGGGCTGGGCTCTATATCTTCCGTGCTTATGCGCATAACCTCGGATACGGAATCCACAATCATACCCACTTTGATGTCGCCCACTTCAACGACGATGATGCGGGTTTCCGCATCCATTTCTGACCTTTCCATATTCATGCGGCCAGCCAGATCGATAACAGCGATGATCTGCCCTCGCAGATTGATTATCCCCTCCACGAAGGGCGGCGCATTGGGCATCTTGGTTATATCTTGCATGCGGATGATCTCCCTTACCTGGGTGACCTCCACGGCGAATTCCTCTCTTCCCAGTTGAAATATGACCAGTTGGATTTCCTTGTTTTCCTTCTCCGTATCCGGCACCATCACCACCTCGTCAAGCAATCTATTTCCTTTTTCTAATCATTTCTCAATTTTAATATAACTTAAGCAAGACGTCCTTCTCAATCGACAGGGCGTGACCACGCCATCCCGTCGTCTGCTCCCGACACCTTTCTTCCCCACAATTTTTCTTTCTTCCAACTAATCCTTTTCCAGTAATCTCTACTAAACCTTGAATCCCTGCACAATCTGTCTCAAGCGATTGGACATCTCGTCGAGCTCCTGGGCGGCTGCGGTCACCTCCTGCATCGCCGCAGTCTGCTCCTCCACCGAGGCGGAAACCTCTTCGGTGGAAGCAGCTGACTCCTCCGATATGCTTGCGATATTGCTCATTACCTCCTCCACTTTCTGGGAGCTCAGCGCGATCTGCTGTGTGGCGGCGGCGATGGACTCGATCTCGCTGGAGATGGTGGCGGTGGACTCGTTGATAGCCTCCAGCATGTTCCTCGCCTCATCCACCACAACGGTCCCCTCGTCCGCTTCTCGCGTCCCCGCCTCCATCGCCTCGATGGTCTGGGCTATTCCCCTCTGAATCTCTCGGACCAGGTTGGAAATCTGGCTCGCCGCTTTCGCCGAACCCTCCGCCAGGTTGCGCACCTCGCCCGCTACCACCGCGAAGCCCCGGCCCTGTTCTCCTGCGCGCGCCGCCTCGATAGCCGCATTCAAAGCCAGCAGGTTGGTTTGGTCGGCTATAGAGGTGATAACGTCCACGATCAAGCCAATTTGTGTAGAGTGCTCTCCCAAGAGTCGCACCGCCTCCGCAGAGGAATCCACGGTATCCTTTATCTTTTTCATCTTGTCCGCAGCCTCCTGGGCGGCGCTGGTTCCCTTTTCCACGATTTCTTTGGCTCTTATCCCATAATTGCTGGCGGTGGAGACCGCAGATGCCACCCTCTCGATCTCCCCCACGATGTCCCGCACCACCTGCTGAGCCTCTGTGATGGTGCGCACCTGATCCTCCGAACCTTTTGCCAGCTGGGAGATGGTGCTGGAAGTCTCTTGAGCCGCCTCGGTGGTCTCCTTGGAGACGCCGGACATCATCTCGCTCGCGGTTGCCAGCTGATTGGCGATCTGCATGAGGCTTTCGATGATATCCCTCATGTAGAGGCACATATCTTTCAGCGCCTCAACCGCGCTTCCCAGCAGCTTCACCGACTTTATCTCAGCCACCCGGCTGAAATCCCTCCTCTCCACCGAGCTTCTCAATGTCTCTATCTGCTCCAGCGACTCGGCGAAATACCTGATCACCATGATAACGGCTATGGCCGCCAGCACCCCGATGACCACCACTCCGAAGAGCAAGCCTACAAACACCGAGTTCCACCGCAGGTGAGCGGCGAGCACAGCGATGAGTATGGCGCCGGCTATTCCCGAGGGAATCAGAATCGCCGCCACGCTGGCGATGAAGCGCCAGACCTCTCTCCTTATGGTCCTCTCTTTCTCCTCCAAACGCGAGCCCTTCCTTTCACACTTTGAACCCGCCGATCACTTTATTCAGCTTTCTGGCCATCTCCGCGAGCTCCTCGGAGGCGGCGGTGAGTTCCTGCATGGAAGCGGTCTGTTCCTGCACCGCCGCAGCGGATTCCTCAGAAGACGCGGCGATCTCATCCGCTATGCTGGCTATCTCGGAGACCGCTCGCAACACTTGCTCGCTGTTCTCCACCTGTATCTTGGTGGCTTCGGCGATATCGTTGGCGTACTGCGCGTTTCTCTCCACGGACATGGCGATGTCTCGCAGGGCGGACCCCGCCCGCTCCACCACCTCGGTTCCTTTAGAGACCTCCTCTATCGACCTGTTGATATTGTTCACCATCCTCTCCACAGCGGTCTGTATCTCCATAATCAGGTTGGAGATCTGTTCGCCAGCTTTGCGAGAATCCTCCGCCAGCTTGCGCACCTCGTCCGCCACCACGGCGAAGCCCCGGCCATGCTCGCCCGCGCGCGCCGCTTCTATAGCCGCATTTAAAGCCAGCAGGTTGGTCTGGTCAGCGACGGAGGTTATCACTTCCACGATAATGCCTATCTGCATGAAGCGCTCCTCCAAGCCCTCGCTGGTGGCTAGCACCGCTTGGGCGGCCTCGTTGATGGTCCCTATGGCGCTGGCGGTCTCCACCGCCGCCTCCGCTCCCCGCTCGGCGATCTGGATGGCTTCCATGGAGGCTTGGTTGGAGAGCTCCGCCTTGCTGGCAATCTCCTGCACCGTGGAGGCCATGTTCTCCATGGCGTGGGAGGTCTCCAGCACTCGCCGCGCTTGGTCCTCGCTTCCTTTAGCCATGGCGGAAACGGTTGAGGAGATCTCCTGAGTGGAAGCGTTTATTCCCTGCACCACCGAGGCCATCTGCTCGGCGTTATCGCTCAAGGTGCTGGCGATCTTTCCGATCTCCGCGATGGAGCTGCGCAGGGCGCGAATCATCAGGTTTATGGATCCCGCCAGTTCCCCCAGGGCATCGGATCCCTCCCACTCCACCTGCTGGGTCAAATCCCCGTCGCCGGCGGCTATTTTCTCCACCTGCTTGGTGATGCCCATCACCGGCATGGATAGCCAGCGGTAGACCATAAAAGACCCCGCGCCGCAAACCAACGCCGCTAACACCACGGCGACGATTCCCAGAGTGCGGTTCGCTCCCGCCAGCCCCCTCGTGGAGGAACTCAGGGAGGTGATTTTTTCGGTAAGTAGACCATGGAATCGGTATCCGCTCTCGTAAACTTCCCTGACCAGCGCCTCCTGGCTAAGCAAGAAGCTAGTGAGGCCTCTTGTCCCCCCGCCTGCCTGCCCCTCCACGACACTCTTTACGGAAGCCTCCAGTTGGCTATAAGCGGCTTTCAGTCGATCCAGTTCGTCGCTGGCTTCTTTCAGCCCGCTCCCCTCCATCCTGGCCAAAGATTCCCGGGCTAGGTCCCTCCCTTCCTGGAAAGCGGCGCTCGCTCCTCCATAGTCGCCCGAAGCAGCCATGGAAGCCGCCATCCTTTCCTTCTCCACGCCATTAAAAAAATCAAGGCATCCCTGGCTTGCGCCCGCCATCCGCTCTATCTTTCCTCCCCTGGATGCCTGCATGGAGGCAAAAACGATGATCAAACCGAAGATGAGCCAGAAGACCGCCACCACCAGAGCGGTTACCATAGCCAGAAATCCGCGATAACCAACTTTTCTCATAATCTTTCCATGCCTCTCCTGTTCCGTCTCATTATGCCGAATTACCCGTTTATCGCTCGGTTTTCTTGCTGACGCGCGGCCTTCCACGTCATCAGCCTTTTCCTTGCCTCCGTTATTTTTTCTATTTTATCTATCTTTCTATATATTCCCCATTATTTTCGTCTTACCTATGTAGTTTCTTGAATGCCCTCCTTTACCCCTGAAAATCCTGGGATACCGCCAAGCATACGCATAGGATTCTTTCCTATGTAGTTTCTAAAATGCCCTCCTTTTCCTCATTTTTCCGCCAATCAACGATTCGCATCCAATCTCTTTCTCGCCGATTCAGTTCATCTTCTACAGCCTACTGTCTTTTTCCTCGTTTCGTAATTATTTCCCCAAGTGAATTCCATTCAAGATTCAATTCCTTTTTAAAGCCTACTGTCTTTTTTAACAGTTCAATTTTAAGAAGCCGCAACCACTATAAATCTTTTCGACCTTGCGCATCTTTCTTTTTATAAACCCGTTCCCTGCGCAGGAATGGCTCAAAGGGCACCGACACTCCCATGATGGCCTCGCTCTTCCCCAGAACCAGAAAGCCGTCCCGATGCAGAGCCCGGTGGAAGTACTCCAGGATTCTCTGCTGCATCTCCTTGCCGAAATATATGAGGACGTTGCGGCATACGATCAAGTCCAGATATTTAAAGCTAGGTGGGTGCATAAGGTCGGCTTTGGAAAATTTAACCATATGTAATATTTCTTCCCGCACCCGGAAACCTTCACCTTCGCGGATGAAATATCTTTCTACTGAATCTCCGGGGAGCACTCTTGCGTTAGGGTATATCGCTCTCTTGGCAAAGTTTAGGCTCATCTCGTCCAAGTCGGTAGCCACGATGCGAACCGACCAGTTCTCTCGGTCCTTGAGCCCTGAAATTCGTTCGTACAGGATAATGGCCAGGGAATAGGGCTCCTCTCCAGTGGCGCAACCCGCGCTCCACACCCTGATGGTATAGCTTTTTTTCTGCCTCTTAATTCTTAATATCTCCGGCACCACCTTATCCCTTAAAGCCTGGTAAACGTCCTGGTCCCGGAAGAACTCGGTAACGTTGATGGTGAGGTCATCCAGGAGTTTCTTGTACTCGCTTGGATCTTTCTTCAGAATGCTTAGATAGCCCAGATAGCTGGTGGCACCGGTGGCTCGCATCCTCACGCCGATCCTTCTCTTGAGGTAATTGGGCTTGTACTGACGGCAGTCGAAGCCTCGAGCGTCCCGGATATGCCTGAGCAACGTCTGGAATTCCTTTTCGGCTTCATCCTGGCGGGGTGCGGAGTTGTCCGAACTACTCGTAAATAATTCTTCCAAGGGTGACTCCTGTGATCTCAGCGCCCTGAGGCCGGTCTTATCTTTTTCCATAAAATTTTTAGGTGCAGTCTCTCTCATACCTAGCTTTACCTAAAAAAATCTTTCATGGTGTCGGTCTTCATTCCTTCCCCGACTTTATAACAATGCCTCGCGGTCTTTTTTCGCGACTTGACTGCTCCCCTATCGCCTCTATCGAATGTGAGCCATGAGGGCGATTCGCGTGCATAACTACGCAAAAATCCTAACATGAAATACCCGCCCGGGAGCTACTCGCTCTCATCTATCCCTCGTGGAAATAGGGGCTTGGCGATTCAGGCAAGCTCTTGTCTCCGTATCAATCATATCGGAAAACAGAGGCCATTTCTTTATCGGCTTCGCCTGAAGGTGCGGGCATAATCCCAGCTAGTGGTGACAGTTCAGGTCATCTAAAGATTATCCAAAAAATATAATCTCGCGATGCGCGATTCCGCAATCCATCTCTTTAGGCTGACGACCCTCCGGGCTTATCCCCATAGGCCTTCCATAAGCTTTTGGCTTCGGTGAGAAATCGAGAAAAGCGCGGAACAATCCATGTCGGTTTACTTCGCGCTACTGACATGAAGGCTCCTAGGTTCCGCTGTTTTTTTCGCGTCTTGAATGGCTAATCGGCGATATATTAAAACGCAAACGCAAGTTGTTTCGTTGACCTTTTTTTAAGAGGTTTTTCTTATCATACTTATCGTTTTGCTTTATTGCGTTTGCGTGAACTTCGCACATCACATGAGCGAAATATTATTTACATAATGTAATATTATTCAGAAACCGTATATCCGAGATGGGCTTTTCTGTTTTAAAGCGCTATGGAACTTTCAACGGGCGATAAAGAGGCCCATTCCCATGCCAGGGGCGGAATGGTGGAGGGTATCCTCGACTTGGTAGAAGCCGAAGATCCTCTTTTTATATGGGGTGATATGGGGTGGCGCTTTCAGCGGGTAAGGACCACCCGGAATATTGAACCCCCTCCAGGACGGTGCTCGTGCCAGATGCGCCCGCCGTGAGCCTCGACTATCTGTCGGGCGATAAAGAGGCCCATTCCCATGCCAGGGGCGGAATGGTGGAGGGTATCCTCGACTTGGTAGAAACGATCGAAGATTCTCTCCCGATGAGCTTCGGGAACACCTCTTCCTCGATCCAGCACCGAGATGGTCACTCTTTCTTTCTCTCCCTCTACTTCAACCTCCACCGGTGATCCGGTGGGAGAATAGATAACCGCGTTCTCCAGCATGATGAGCAAAAGCTCTAGCATGCGGTCGGCGTCCGCGGAGACCATGGTTTCACCCGATACCTTGAGCTGGAATTCGTTGGCTAGACCCCTACCTCGCATCTCCCCGATAGCGCTCTCCGCCAATTTCGCAATGTCTAAAACCTTTAATTCGACGCGAAATCTTCCGCGCTCGATGTGGGAGACGTCCAGCAGCTTGTCCACCAGCCGGTTTAGCCGGTCAGCTCCCCGGTCGATTGTCCTGAGCATCTCCACCAGGCTCTCCTCGCCCAGCCTTTTCCAGGAGGCCTCCAAGGTGGAGGAGTAACCCTTGATCACCGTGAGGGGATGGCGTAGCTCGTGGGAGGCTATATCTATGAAGTCCTTGAGCTCCTCCTCCCTCGCCAGGCGTTCCTCTTCCACAGAGATAATCCTGGCCAGAGTGGCAGCGATCTCAATGTCCCTCTCGGAGAACTCCCGGCCAGCACGATCGAAGAGGCAGAGGCAGCCTACCGTTCTCTCCCCCATCTGCACCGGGTATCCCAGGAAACAACCCGGGCCATGTCTCGCCGCCAGCAGATCGGTATTTAGGTATCCCGCTTCCTCCAGGTCCCGCACCACCAAAGCTTCCTTCAGCCCTCTGGCGATAAGCTCGTAGGCGATGTGGCCCTCGGGCTCACCGGTCACCATCAGGCTCTCCTCGCCGGGCAAAGTTGATATGCAGGAGAGCCTACCCTCCTGAAGGCGGCTATAGGCGGCCAGTCCTACCCCTAAAATCTCTTGCGCCGTCTGCACCACCCTTTCGATATTCTCCACCATATCCGGTCCCAGGCCCAAAAAGAGGTGGTTCAGCGCCTCCAACTCCTCCTCCGCCCGCTTGCGGTCGGTGATGTCTCGGGTGGTGAAGACCGCCCCGATCAGCTCCCCCGCCTCGTCGAAGAGGGGGCTGCCCAGGGTCTCCAGCCAGACGTAATGTCCCCGGGCGTGGCGGTAGCGGTATTCCACCTTGTCGGGCATCAGTTTCTCTCGGGCGGCCATGAAGGCCCCGAGCACTCTTTGCGAATCATCGGGGTGGATGAGCTCGAAGACGGAGCGCCCCACCATCTCCTCGGGCTTATACCCCAGGATTTTCTCACAAGAGGGGCTGATGTAGGTGAAGATTCCCTGCGTGTCCGACTGTCCCACCATATCCACCATGTTGTCGGTTATGCGGCGCAGGGAAAGCTCGCTCTCTCTGAGCTCCTCCTCCATGCGCTTGCGCTCGGTTAGGTCCTCCACGATGCCCATGGCTCCGGCGATATTGCCTTGGGAGTCGAATAGGGGAGTTGTGCGCATCAAGGCGAAAATCCTCGCCCCACTGGTGGTGGCGAAATAAGGGCCCTCGTAAAAACCTTCCTCTCCTTCCAGGGCGGCGCGGAGGGCGGGAAGCACCCTCTGGTCCTTTATGGTTTTCAGGTCGAGACCTAGAAGTTTCTCCCTGCTGGATTGAAGTATCTCCACGAAGCGGTCGTTCACATCGGTGAGAACCAGATCGGCGTTATAATGGAATACTCCTATGGGGGAGTGTTGGAAGAGCATGTGGTAGCGCTCTTCGCTCTCTTTTAGGGCTTCCAGCGCCTGGAGTCGGGCTATGGCGTTTCCCATCTGGGAGGCTAAAATCTCCAGGATGGCGCGGTCCTCCCCAGGCACTTCCTCCAGAGTGTGGGAGGAGAGGTTCAAGCATGCCACCACCTTGTCCTGGCTCTCTATCGGGATTATGGCGATGGATTTGAGGCCCTCGCGGAGCTTGGCCCGGTCCTGGTCCAAG
>JACVIX010000059.1 GCA_015711725.1 Candidatus Geothermincola primus
CCCCTGCCTCCGTCTCCTCCTTTAACATATATCTTCGCTTCATCGATAAACACCGGCTCACCTCTTCGCCATTTTTATGCTCGAAGGCTTGCTTTTATAGCTGACGCAACCCCTGCCTCCGTCTCCTCCTTTAACATATATCTTCGCTTCATCGATAAACACCGGCTCACCTCTTCGCCATTTTTATGCTCGAAGGCTTGCTTTTATATCGCACAATATAAATTTTACCATTGAGAGTTAGGGAAAATGATCATAGTGGTTCATCGCCATTCGGGCGGGAAACACCCGTTAACCGCAAAATTATAAGGTCAAATTTCTTAATCTCTCTACCCATCGCCGGCAAAATTTTCACTTGCGCCGACTATATCTGAAGCCACTCTCTCTACTCAGTACGGGATTTCCCCAACCATTCCGAAAAAGAGACACAGTGGTTTTTTCTCATTTCCTATCTACCAAACAAGGCAACGCTCACCTTTGTCAAGATATTCACATTGACATTGACTGTTTCTAATGCTAATTTAACATCTTGTGGTAAAATAGCCATGGAGGTAAACATGTACGCGATTATCAGAACTGGAGGCAAGCAATATCGAGCCGAGGTGGGCAAAACCCTCCAAGTGGAGAAATTGCCCTATGCCGTGGGAGAGAAACTGGAGTTCAAGGACGTTCTTCTGGTCTCTGGCGAGGAGGGTTTGCTCATCCCGAACAAGGAGAAGGGAGAGGTAAGAGTCAAGGGAACGGTCACGGGACAGGGGAAAAGGCCCAAGATAATAGTGTTCAAATATAAACCTAAAAAAGGATATCATCGCAAACTTGGACATCGACAGCTATTCACGGAAGTACGAGTGGACGAGATATCCATACCGGGAAAATCAACTAAAGCCAAGGAAGAGAAGAAAGAAGAAAAAGAAAAAGGCGGTTAGAAATTTTATCGGAAGATTTTACGCCGATCAGAGGTGATGTTAGATGTCCAGTAAAAAAGGTGTGGGGAGCTCCAAAAATGGCAGGGATAGCCATTCCAAGAGATTGGGAGTGAAACGATTCGGTGGCCAGTACGTAACCGGGGGCTCCATTCTGGTACGGCAGAATGGAACTAAAATAAAACCGGGAGAAAATGTGGGAGTGGGCGGGGACTATTCCCTCTACGCCAAGACTTCCGGATACGTGCGTTTCACCCGCAGCGGATCCAGGTCCATCGTCAGCGTCGTCGCCGACGGCGATTGAGGCACTCCCAAAACATCCCTTTCCGCGATTTTTAAAAGACGATGCCCGCTCAAAGCGGGCTTCTCGTTTAACGATTTATATTGAAATTTTTTTCCAAGAGGGTAACTTAAATGTGACCGCGTCCTCGCGCAAACTGGCACCAGCTCGATGATTAAAGAGGGTTTGCCGCCAACATAGCCCGCACATCGCGCGCTCCCATTCCATTTTAGGCCATTGATGATGACGAAAGCTTGACATAAACCCATACCTAAGGACAATAAAATATAATTTTTATGATTTTCCTGCATGAGCTCGCGCAAGCTCAGCGAGATTCCCAGGTGCAGTTTTTAATGGTCCTCCCCCATCTCCTGGATGGTTTCCATTCCACAACGACCATCTCGTCAACATTGTGCGTGTCTTTGTCTGCAAATCGGCGGCCTCCCCATGGAAAGACATGAAGTGGCGTTCAACTCTTGGAAAGATAATATTCCTCCGAGAGAAGGGAATAGGGATACATCCAAAGAATTGAATCATTGCAGACCAATACCAGGTCTAATCATTGACGATACATATCCCGATATGTATCTTAAAGCGCGGAGTTAAGGTTTCGCATACAATATTAACTTTATATAATTATATATGATTATATAGATCGTAAAATGAGTGATGGCAAGGGAGGTATAAACTGGAGCTCAGGGATTACATAAAAATAATCCGCAACAGGAAATGGGTGGTGATCGAGACTGTCCTTCTGCTGGTAGCGCTTGCCCTCATCTTTTCTTTCCTGCAGTCGCCCTCTTATACCTCCGGGGTGGAGATTCTAACAGAAGTCAATACCGCCAGCGAATCGGTCTTGGGCAGCTTCTTCTCCGCCGCCCTTTTTGATCCCGATAGGTATATAAAGACCCAGGCGGAGATCATCAAAACCAACAACGTGGCCACAGGTGTCTACAACCGGCTTACAGAAGAGTACGAGACCATGAGGCGGGAACGGGAAATTACCGGTGAGAATATTAACGTACCGGAATCGGTCCCTCCCATATCACAGCTGATTTCCATGGTCTCAGTCAAACAAAACGAAAAGACCAACACTTTCGAGATCATAGTAACCTACAGCAACCGTTACATGGCCCGGGACATCGCCCAAGCCTACGCCGAGGAATACATAAACAATCGCCAAATGGCGGCAATCAAACAGATAAGCGAGGCTCGCAAGGAGGTTTGGAACCGTATTCAGGAGTTGGAGGACCAGATCGATAGGGTGGCTCAAAGCATCAACCAGTACGCGGGGGGAAGGGTGCCCGCCGAGCTACAAGCTGAGGGGGAAAGAGCCATCAACCTGTGGGTATCTTTCTATGAAAAATATATGACACTGCGCATATCCGAGGCTTTAGAGCAGCGGGGGTTGGAGATCATCGAGAACGCTCAAGCTGGCACCAGAGTGGGTCCCCGACCGGTGCGCAATGCCGCCTTGGCATTTATGGTGGGCCTGCTTGTGGGAATCGCCTTAGCCTTTCTCTGGGAATATCTTGACGATACCCTGAAGACTCAGGAGGATTTCGAGAAGTATTATGGCGCCACCATCTTGGGGGAGATTCCTTATATTTTCACTGAAGATGCGGTAGAGTATGAAATCCTTTACCTATCTCGCCCCAACCTTCCAGCGGCTGAAGGCTACCGCTCCTTAAGAACCAACATCCAGTTCGTCAACATAGAAAGAAAGATCAAGAGCATCCTGGTCACCAGCGCCAGCCCCGGGGAGGGTAAGACCACCGTCTTGCTCAACTTGGCGGCGTCCCTTTCCGAAATGGGGAAGAAAGTCATAGTCATGGAAGCTGACCTCCGTCGTCCGGTAATGGAGAAGTTCTTCAAAACCGAGGGTCGAAAAGGTTTAACCTCGGTGCTCATGGAAACCTGCTCCTTGGAGGAAGCCCTTTATCAAACCGATTATCCCCGACTTCAGGTATTATTCTCGGGACCCAAACCTCCAAATCCCGCTGAACTTATATCCTCGCAGCGCATGGAAGATCTGATAGAGCAGCTGACCGAGATGGCCGATTATCTCCTTATCGATTCCCCACCCATCCTTGCCACCAGCGACGCCCTGGCTATCTCCAACAAAGTGGATGGAATCCTGCTGGTTGCTTATTATGGGACCGCCAGCCGCGATACCGCCAAGCGAGCCGCAGACCAGCTCAACAGGTTGAAAGCGAATGTCATAGGCGTGGTAATCAATAACGTGCAGGCGGCAGAGCGCTATGGATATTATCACTACTATTATTATCACGCGCCAGAGAAAGAAGCTTTGCCCGAGGGAAAAAGCAGGATCTCCACCTTGATGAAACAAATGCTCGTGAAGAAGAAATACCCAAAACCTTAACGTCCCGACCTTTCCATCGAGAGACGATATGAAAAATTACTTCTTCCCCAAGATAAGCGGGCGGAATCGCGATGACCAGGCGGTTCTCAGCATCCCCTTGTTACTATGCTCATACACTTTCGGAAACGAGGGAGATCGCGCTATTCTTATGGAGAGGACGCGCTCATTAACGTCCTCGGGTGAAAAAAGGCTCTCCTCCATCTTGGAAACTCATCGTCTAAAGCCCCTCTTTTACGCCGCATGCTTGGATGCTGCAGAGCGGGATAGGGAAAAGGTCCACTGCCCTGATTTGTTCCGCGATTGCGAGATGGACTGGCGGGGCCATCTCTTCTCCACCACCCTGCTGGATCACCATCTAGAGCTGATACTTTCCCTCTTCGCCCAGTCGAATCTACAGGTCATTCCCTTGAAAGGACCTTATCTCTCTTGGGAGGTATATGGCAAGAGAGATATACGCCCCTACCGGGATATCGATCTGCTGGTGCGGGAGGATGAGCTTCCCCAGGTAATCTCCCTTCTCAGAGAGACGGGTTTCAAGCCCACCACATCTGTGGATAGCTTCATCCCCTTACCCTATTCCACCCACTACACTAAGGTTCTTGAAGGAGAACGGCTGAAGGTGGACGTTGACCTGCACGTCTCCATCCACTGGCCTCGGGACTATTTTCGAAAAACCCGCTTTCGCGTGGAAGAGATATGGAGACATTCCTCCCCCTCCACTCTCAAAGGCATAGCTATCCAGGCGATGTCCCCGGAACATTTAGTCATCTATACCGCCCTAGATTTAGCTATCAACCACAGGTTCGCCCGCCTGATCAATTTCAGGGACCTCTATGAGATTTTCCGCAGATTCCAGGTGAACCTGGAGGAGGTGTGTTATTGGTCCCGGCTCTGGGAGGTGAGAAGCTATGTTTACCTGGCTCTCCATCTACTGGGGGAGTTGCTCGAAGAGAAACTTTCCCTTCCCCCACTCCCTGAGTATATCAGGCCCCAATACCTCACCCTAAGATTGCTTGAGGGACTTCTTGACCCCCGGAAGCTTCCCATCTGTCGGCCCCGCATGATAAACCTATCCAACCTTCTCTTTCTGTTGCTTGGAGACAGCCCTCGCGCCCGCTTTGTGGGAGCAGGCTATCTTCCCTACCACTTATGGCGCAGGATCAGGTTCCGCGGGGTGAGATAGTCGGTCCCCGCAATCTATACGGCGCTTGCCCCGTAGCTTTCCTTGCAATCAAGCGATAGATATCATCGATTTCCTTGATTTAAAGCCCGAAAGTCTATGTCGAAGGAATATCACATTTAGGGATACTTTTATCGAATTATGATTTTCTTGGCCTCAATTATAAGGTTAGGGGGGTTCTATAAACTTTTACGATCTATAACCAACCACGTCGTGTCCCCCGTCCCAACCGAATACTATGAAACACATGGGGCTTTCCACCACTATATCCGACGTCATCGATTCTCCTCGATTTTTGCCCGCAATTTTGCGTCAATAAGATAATTCTTATGAACTTTGATTTTCTTGGCCTCAATTATAAGTTTGGGGAGGTTTATATATTTTTACGGTCTGTAACCTACCACGTCGTGTCCCCCGTCCCAACCGAATACTATGAAATACATGGGTCTCTCCACCACTATATCCGATCCGCTCAATACCAATAGTCGACAGGAGAGATTGAGATTTTTTCCGGCGTTATCATTGACTTTAACCTGAACCCTTGTGCCGGCTGGCACAGGAATAATCCTGGGTGGTAGATGCCCCGATTCTTGGGTGTAATAATCTATCTGCACTTGGGCATCTTGTGTTCCTGGATTCTGTAGGGTGATCCACTCATCGAAGCCAGAATAGGTACAACCCTCGGCCAGGAACCATTCGGGCCCCGGAGCTGGAGCCCCAATCACGCAGTGCCCACCTGTCCAGCTGCCATAGCGGAAATACATGGGGCGCTCCGCCAGGAAGGGGTCTTCGCATAAGAGCAAGACGCTCACGTCCTTCTCGTAGCCCACCTCGCTTGGTACGAAAACGGTCTGCCGCTTATTGGCTTGGATGGGGTAGAATATCGGAGGAACGCTTCCCTGACCTGGTCCCAGCTGGTAATGGGCCTCCACGGTTATATCGTAGCTGTTGGGGTTCTGTAGGGTGAGGTATTCGTGAAAACCGCCCCGAGTGGTCCCTTCGGCGAAGTAGAGTTCGCTGCCCAAAACCGTTGATCCCATCACGCAGTGCCCACCTGTCCAGCTGCCATAGCGGAAATACATGGGGCGCTCCGCCACCACCGGCTTGCTGGAGACCAGTTTAAGGGAGTTCTGATAACCAGGACCCAGAACGTCATTGATGAAAAAGGACTTGCGACTATGTGCTCCCACAGAGTAGCCTGACTTGGTTATAAGCCCCGCCTCCTGGGTCTGGAAGAAAAAAGTCAGGGTAGCTGCCTCATCACCTGTGTTGAGCACACAGACCCATTCCTCGAAACCCGATCCGGTATAACCCTCGGCAAAATACCATTCCGTAGCGGGGGAATTGGTTCCCACCACATCCGAACCCCCCGTCCAGACCCCATTGTAGGCGAAGTAAATGGGGCGCTCTGCCACGGTTAAAGTGCCATTGGTTACCACCACCTTGATAGACACGTCCTTGCCCGGACCAACTATGGAGTTAACATTTACGGTGTTGCGGAAATTCGGCGCCACGCTGACCTGTTGATTCTGGGTGCTCCCATCGCTGAAAATATAGGTGATCTCCAACTCCGCAACGGTATCAGATGGGTTACCCAGGCATAAATACTCCTGAAACCCCGGGTTGGTTGTACCCTCTGCGAAATACCAACTGTAGGTGGTGAACTCATATACCACTGCGTCCCAGTCATCATCGTACCAACAGACATTGAAGACCTCGTTGCCCACCAGCTCATAGATGCCCTCTAAGTCCACGGAGAAATTTCCTTTATCATCAGTTGGCCTCTCGAAGACCATAGGCCCTGAGTAGGGGTTAAGCACGATCCTCACTAACCGCACCGTGGGGATAGCCTCTAGCACCTGACCCCTGATCATGTCGTCCTGAGGTTCTGCATAAGCTATTATATTGGGTACGGTGACAGACTTCGAGGGAATCCAGTTAGAGGAGACCACATCCCCTTCGAGGATATCATAGTCGGAAAACCAAGCATCGAAGAAGCCATCTCCCCGGGTGGTGGTGGACCGAGAGGGTCCCCCTGCAATTGACACGATGAAATTGGAAGCGGGGGTATAATAGCCCAATACCTCATCGTACTGGGGATAGACCACTAAACTGGGATCGGTACGCGCCACCTCCATAACCACGTGTCCGCTGGGATAGGTGGAATAGATATAGGCGGCATCCCCTACCCGGAGTGGAAACTGGTCGAAATCGGCGGAATAATTCCCCAAAGAAGACGCCACTACCTGTTTGTGAGCGGAGCCTGGGGGGATATCCTCGTAATAGGTGGAAGGGGCATCTATGTAGATGTCCACGGTGCTGTCTCCCAAGGTGGTCCCAGAGACCCTGTTTTGAACCAACGACACCGATCCCGTGAGGTTAACCGGAATATCCACTGGGGTTGGCGGAACGTCGGAAAGGTCAGTTATACGCACGGTGTCGCCATGAAGAATACCCCCCGCCGCTGGGGAGAGATCCGCGAAAAACCAGCCGTCCGATTGGGAGGGGACATCCACCGAATAAACGTCCCCACCTGAGCGACACAGGGTGACCCTCACATTTCCTCCACCATGGGCGGCATCGATATAGCCGGTCACCCAGTCATAGGGAATAGCGATATTTACCCCAGTTTGCACGCCCGCCAGTTTAACGCCGCTTCTTACTGGTGGAACCGGCTGAGTAATCTTTTTTTCTTTCTGTAAAATTTTTTGATGTGCTTCCTCAGGAGTGGGGGGAAGTCTGTCAAGGGGATCTTTCGCCCCCTGCCCCCTTGGCCTCTCCACCGCAAATGCCTTCCCCGAAGAAGCGGGAAAGAGAGAAGCGACCCAAAGAAGGACCAAAAGAACCAGAATAGTCCATAATAATTTTCCCGCCTGTGATGGCTTTTTCAACCTGCTCGCTCTAACTCCCATCTCCGCCTTCCCAAGGATAATTAACGGTAATCCACGTAGGTGATATGCCACAGATTATAATCTTTACGCAGACGCATCTCCCCGTTCTCAGTTCTCCCACTCCTTCCTACTACCACCCCATAAAGAACGGATTCATTTTCGGAAGGATGAGATACGCTGTCCACGGTAAGATAACGCACTCTCCCCTCAGCTAGTTTAGTCAAGAAATCCTGGTGTTCCACCAGCTCCGCGGCGAGCACCTCCTCGAAGGAAGAAGGCGCCCGATAATTAGTCCCTCCCCCCAGGGAACCACTCAATCCTTTGATGGCCGCGATCCTCCACAGGCCACTCTCGAACTTCATCACCAAGGTACCATTTGCCCTCCCTGCGTCGGTGGTGGCTAGAGAGAAATAGACGTAGGAGGAGTTGGGATCGCCCACCGGCTGGAAGTCAGTGGAAATGATATCCATCCTCCTTATCCTTCCCTCCGCTAAAGCAATGAAGAAGTTCTGATGGCGCTGGGTCTCCGTTACATAACGCTGGGTGGGGGTTGAATAACCCCCGGGTTCGCCCATGCTCCCTCCAGCGGCTTCCGCGCCCTCTCCTTGGGTTGAAGCTCCCTCCCCGGAAATGTCGTTTTCTTCCCCCTCGGAGGCGGACGCTAGCCAGTCCTCTTGCGCTACGCCCTCCTTCTCGATAAGCTCATCGATGACAGTGAGCCTCTCCCGGGAGACGGCTGCCTTGTTCTTTCCACATCCCACCTCTAAAAAAGATGTGATAAAGCACACGATGGCGAATACTAAGATATATAGGCACGCTTTTTTCCTATACATCTTTTTTCTCCCGTTTTTCCCATTTTTACTTAAGCTCTCTCCTCTACGTCCGCGTAACCTTGTTAGCTAAATACTAGCGTTTTCCTCTTTAATATTGCATAATCCATATCAATCACTTATTTATCGATATTTCCGGGCTAAAACCTAATAGAATCCTTCCGCCCTTAGTTGATTTCGAAGTCTATTATCTTTTTTCGCCTTCCTGGAAAGATGTAATGGCAACTCCTTTTATATCAAGAGGGTCAGAAACCCCAGTTAGGATGAATTGGGGGGATTAAAAGATGTAATGGCAACCCCCGCCTATATCAAGAGGGGCAAAAAACCCAGTTAGGATGAAATGGGGGGATTAAAAGATGTAATGGCAAATCCTTTTATATCAAGAGGGTCAGAAACCCCAGTTAGGATGAATTGGGGGGATTAAAAGATGTATTGGATGGCAACCCCCGCCTATATCAAGAGGGGCAAAAAACCTCAGATAAGATGAAATGGGGGGATTAAAAGATGTAATGGCAACCCCCGCCTATATCAAGAGGGGCAAAAAACCTCAGATAAGATGAAATGGGGGGATTAAAAGATGTAATGGCAACTCCTTTTATATCAAGAGGGTCAGAAACCCCAGTTAGGATGAAATGGGGGGATCAAAATAGAAGTGGTTTTGGGAAGCTATTACCGTTAATCGCAAGGTTTTCAGTCATAATTAAAGAGTAGCGAAAAAACTTTGCCATGGACAGAAGAGAAGGATTGGCAATTTCCTTTGGGCATGCTCCTAGCCAAGGAAATCATTTGGAAGACATGGGTTAAATAAGGCCAGAACAGAAGATATACAACTTATAAAGTTGCCCCAATCCTCAGACTCCAAGCAATGAGCTCCAAATAAAAACCGTAAATAGATGAATTCACCACCTAAGAAGGATTCATCGTTTAAAGTTCAATTTCCCACTTTTCCCGATGCTCTCTCCTTACTTTCCTCTCTGCTGGGAATAATGATAATAGTAATAGTATCCGTAGGCGTGAGCGTGGGTAACGTTGTTGAGTACGGTGCCAAGTATGCGCGTCTTCACCTGGGAGAGCAACTCCCTGGACTTCTTGGCCTCGTCCCGGCGGGAGGAACCCGCGTTTATCACTATGATCACACCGTCCACCCTGGGGCCCAGGACCGCAGTGTCGCTGGTGGCCAGCACCGGAGGGGTATCCATCAGCACGAAGTCGAAACGGGAGCGGGCTTTTTCCAGCGCTTCCTTCATACGCCGTGACCCAAGCAGTTCGGAAGGGTTGGGGGGCAGCGGTCCTGATGTGAGAACCTTAAGATTGGGGAATCCCGGGCTGGCCAAAAAATCCTCCATCTCCCCCTTGCCGATGAGAACCGTGGAAAGGCCCGCTTTATTATGCAGGTGGAAGCACCCGTGCAGGCCCGGTTTTCTCATATCGGCGCAGACAATCAGAACTTTATGACCGGCCTCAGCCAAAGCCACCCCCAGGTTGGCCGTCACAAAGGTCTTTCCCTCCCCCGGGCCAGAACTGGTGATCAGGATAACCTTGGACTTGAGCTCGTAATTGATATACTGGATATTGGTGCGCAACGCCCTGAAAGCTTCGGAGGTAGCCGAACGGGGCGAGGAGATCATCACGATATTGCTCCTGGAATCGGCCCTTATCTCTGGAGAACGAGGAATCTCGCCCAGCACCGGGGCGTCAAAGAGCCTCTCCGCCTCCTCCCTGCCCTCCACCGTGTCATCCAAATAGTTCACCAAAAACGCTAAGGCGAAACCTAAAACTGATCCCACCAGCAAAGCCAGCAAACCCGCGCGCACCGGCTGAGGCTCCACGGGTTTAGAAGGGGCATCCTCATCGGTGAGGATCTCCAGCCCACCTGACATAAGTTCTTCGTTGATAACCAATTCCCGGTAGGTTCTTTGCAGGTCCACATAGTAATTGAAAGCTATTTGCTGTTCAACCTTGAGTTCTTCGGGGACCGGTTGACTCCCGAAACGTTGTTCTATCTCGCGGGAGAGGGCAATGGCTTCGTCTTTGGTCTTCTGCAGGGCATCCCATACCTCCGTCCTGGCCGCCGCCACTTCCTTCACGTTCTCGCTCCTCCGCCATTCCTGATATTTAATAACGTATTGGTTGGCGATATCCCGCGCCAACTCTGGCCGGCGATCTTTAATCTTGATCTCGATGATGTTGGTTTTGCTCAAGGGCTCCACCTTGAGTTTTTTCATAAGCTCGTTGGGGGAGAGTTGCAGCTGTAGAGCCTCTATGACCTGCGCAGCCAAGTTCTTGCTCCGGATAAGTTCCACTTGGGTTTGAATGGACCTCTCCGGTTGAGTGCTCATGTCCTCCAAGTCGAGAGTTGAAAAGATATCGCTTCCCAAGGGCTTCTCCCTTACGATTATCCTCGAGGTCGCCTCGTAGACCTTATCTTGGAAGAGCAGGGAATAGATTAAGGCTATGGAGGTTACCGCCAAGATTGTCGCGATAATCCACCATTTCCTGCGATTTGTCACCCGTAGGTAATCCTTCAGTTCCAAGATGGAAGCCTCTCACTCCAATGAAAGCGATTTCTCTTTAGATAATGAAAGATCGCTCAACCTCTTTCTTGTGAAATTAAATCTCACTCAATCAAATTCGCCCAACTATAAATACGTCTTCGCAGTTTGAATCTCCTCTTGAGATCAACGCTTTGAGACTCACCATAGGACAATGCATACGATTTTCAGTTTTATATCTAGACTCCGGTGAATTATGGCGGTGAAACCCACCGATAATTCCCTCGTTCCCAGTCAAGTAGTCAATTCTACTGGGTCTTGGTTATAGTGGAGAAATACCAGCTGCCGTCGATCTTTTTGAGCTCCGCCAAGCCTTTGACAATGGTCCCATCCTTGAAATAGACGGTTAGGGTGACCTTAGCGGCATCCCCCTCAACGGTGACGGAGTCCAAGGTAGCGTTAGCTATCTCTCCCTTGAGCAGGCGAAGAATGTTCTCCTGGCTGTGATCCTGCTCTTCGATCATGGTCTTGGCCAGCTGCATTTTTTGAGAGCTCCACTTGGCTTGTTCCGCTTTGACCCCGTCTTCGTATCCCTTCTGGTAGTCATCCTGACCTCCGGCCTTCTTGCCACAGCCTCCCATCACCAGCAGGGAAAAAGATAGAGCTATCGCCACTCCCAATACCGCTACAAGACTTATCTTCTTCAGCATATCCAACCCCTTTCACAACAATCGCATAAACGGGAGCTCACAGTGAAAATCAAAGGCGACCTCGTGCCACGCGAGTGTGGCCGTACTTGATTAAATCCCGTTGATTATTTCTGCATCTCCATTTTTTACAATCAAAATATTTTTATAATCATTTTTACTATATAAAACCTGGGTTTAAAATTCCAGTTGCGTTAACTATATACCATTCTTATAAACGGCAGGCGCTGAGTAAAGCTTTACATTTATTTGCCCGCCTGAATATGCAAAGACCTCGCCCTGCACAGAGCTTGTCCAGGCATACGGAATAGCCGCGAAAACTTTTCATCGGCTTGACCCGTCCGGAAAATCCCATAATGGCTAGGTAGTGAAATGCTTCCTGGTGAAGTATATTTAACTCCCCTTGGGAAAGGAGAAACGCTCCTAGCCCAGGTCTAAAACATAATGGACAATTTCTATGATAAGATGTCTGATGCTCTAGAATCCGAGTGATGGAAACAATACCGTGCCTTGAAACATCAGCGCCTTTCCCCATAATAGTTTATCCATTTTCTTCCTTAACACTAAACCCGCTTGTTTTACTCGGTGGAGCCTTTTTAAAACCTCTGCGCACAACCTCTCAAAAAAAACATTTTGTAAAATCCATTTTCTGTGGTATATCTAAAATAACCGCAAAGGAGGGACAGGTGTATGCAGTGGGGCGTGCATTTCTTAGAAGTTTAACTCCCGCGCACAGCCATTCAAAAACATTTTGCAAAATCCAGCTTTTGTGGTATATCTAAAACAACCGCAAAGGAGGGACAGGTGTATGCAGTGGGGCGTGCATTTCTTCGAAGATAATATTCCTGTGGGAAACTGGGAGAATAAATACCAGAGCAACAACCCCATATATCGCAGATTGTGCTCAAACTTCATAACCACGATCAGGGAGACGGTGAGCCCTATAGCCCACGATGTGTCAACCATCACCGAGGTAGGTTGCGGCGAAGGCTTTCTCTCCGCCGAGATCGCCTCCTGGAACATCGCCCCGGTTAAGGCTTTCGACTTATCCGCCAAAATTATCAGGGTAGCCAGGGAACTTCATGGAAACAAGGGCATTCATTTCTATGTGCGCAGCATATATGAGGCAACGCCGGAAGAGGATGGAGCTGACCTTGTCTTCTGCTGTGAGGTATTGGAACATCTGGAAGACCCTGACCTGGCCCTGGATAGGCTTTCGCGCATCGCCAACAGGTACGTGCTTATCAGCGTGCCCAATGAGCCTTTGTGGAGAATTCTCAATGTATGTAGGGGCAAGTACCTGAAGGATCTGGGCAACACGCCTGGCCACATAAACCACTGGTCCGCCAGCGATATTAAATACTTGGTCTCCGAGTACTTCAACGTAAGAGATTTTAGATTCGCCCTGCCCTGGACCATTCTGTTGGGAGAAAAGATAAGCCTGACTTACCCGTTAACCTTATCCTCCAGGCGCTGACTCACCACTGATTTATTCATCAGATCATCCCCTCAATCCATCGCGGGGATAAAATGACCCTCTTATAAACCGAGGGGGTCGAAAGACATTTTACACGGAACGCATCTGGGAAAGGCAGTTTTCCTCGTTTTTATGAAGCGCTCCGCTGATCAGACAATGTCAACAGCCTAAATGATGGTTGATTTGGCGTAGCTCTCCGACCTTGTCTTATTGAAGAGGTTATAAAGGGATCCACCCATGCCCATGAAGAACCACATCATGGTCACCATGGGTATGGCGAAGAGCATCCAGGCCCCGAAGAAATTGGGAATGAAGAAACCGCCCAACATTCCCAGGAGGAAGGCTTCGCTGTGATAACGGATAAAGGGGTCGTCCTTGGATCCGGCCATGGCGAAGAAAAGCATCCCGAAATAGACGATAAAGATGAGCAGAAAGGCAGTGAGTCCGATGAGGCCATGGGAGACTAGATAGGTGAGGAAGGCGTTTTCCACCGCCACCCACATCCAGCGGATTCCATTGTCGTTGATATCGGTACCCTCCATACCGCTTCCCAAGCCGAAGAAGGGATGCACCATGAAGGTGTCCATGGCCATCTTATACTGCCTCACTCTGGCCTCGGTGGCCACCTTGGCGCTCTGTCCAGTGAAACGCAATTTTACGAACTCAGGAGGGGCTACCGCCATGATCACCGCGGCGATCACCAGCAGTATCACCATCCCGGTAAGAATCATACGCCGATCCCAGAAACCGAATACCCCATAAATGAGCATGACCACTCCCAGGCCTATCCAGGCGGCACGAGAACCGGTGAAGAAGAGGGCGCCGAGGTTTATTGCCAGTCCCCCCAGGAGCAAAGCCCTCATCCACCAGCGTCGGTAATACCAGAGCAGACTGATGAAAAACGGGGTAATCAGCGCTAGGTATCCCCCTAAAACATTGGGGTGGAGAAAGGTGGAATTTATGCGATAGGCTTGACCGGTTCCCTCCCCGGCTACGTAATTTACCTCCCCGGGAACCCCTAGCTTCTTTAGATATTTAGCCTTGACCATCTCCGCCCAGCCCTGCCCCATGACCTTCTGCACTAAGCCGAAGAGAGCCACCGCGGTGGCGCAGATCATCACGATTATCACCAGCTGTTTCAAGCGCTCCCGGCCGGTCACGTTATTGATGAAGAGAAAGAAGATGTAGGCGAAGAAGGCGGTCCTTATAAAGCGGAAGATCATGATGAAGATGTTTCCGCCGTGAATCAATCCGGTACACCAGGCCAGAAAAGTTGTGAGGATATAGAGGATTATGGGAATAACCATGGGGCTTCTCTCTTTCCAACTCCCTTTCCTCAGGAATATCTGGACAAGCCAGGATACAAGCACCATGGTAAGGATGATCTCGTGCACGTTAAAATGAAGGCCTCTGGTCTCCCCGGTTTGGGAGATCTGTATGCCCAAATCTATCCCGAAACCTGCCTGAGGCAGTACCAAGTTAAATATCAGGGCTAACGCCAGGCCCAGATAGAGATTTCTATATATGGCAATAAATAAGGCGATCCCCGCCAGCAGAAAGAGTATCCTCAATAATGTGAGGGAGAGCGCCAAGCCCACAGAGATAGCCACTATTAATAAAATGGCCATCATCAACAGGGCTCGGTTGGAGAGAGAGCCCCTTCTCAAAGCCCTCCCACCAACGGCATGTCCTTCCGCCATGGTCACCACTGGCCTATCACTTCCCGGTAAAGATCCAAGACCATCCCAGCGCTCTTCTCCCAAGTAAAGCCGGCGGCTCGGGCGATTCCCTCGCGCGCTAGATTACGGCGGAGTTGCTCATGAAAAGCAAGTTTCTGCAAACCCTCGGCGATGGCATAGGGGTCCCAGGGGTCCACCAAAAGGCCAGCGTTACCCACCACCTCCGGAATGGAGGAGGCTTGAGAGGCCAGAACCGGGGTGCCGCAAGCCATTGCCTCCAGCAGGGGCAAGCCGAAACCTTCATACAGGGAGACGCAGACAAAACCCCTGGCACCACCGTAGAGGGGTCTCTGGTCCTCTTTAGGTACGTATCCAGTCATAATTACCTTTTCACAAAGGCCTAATTCCATTATCTCATCTTGGAGATAGCCTTCAAAACCCCGATTGTCTCCACTCATCACCAGCTGATAATCCCCATTGCCTCCGCGGAGAAAAATCTTGAAGCCCAGCAACATATTGTGAATATTTTTACGGGGATCAAATCCTCCAAGATATAAAAAATAAGGCTTCTCGATGCCGTATCTTTTTTTCACCTCTTCTATCTCGCTCTCATCTTCAACAGGGCGGTATTCCGGGCTCACCCCCTCGGGAATGACCGCGATCTTTTCCTCGGGCAACCCCCAGATGCGCTCCACGTCTCTGCGGGTGGACTGGGAGACCGCCAACACCTTCTCCGCCCGCCTGCATGCCCGGCGGTGGGATTCCATCCAGAGCCAGGCAGTAGGCCCAAGATAGGGACCCCGTAGAATGAGAAGGATGAGGTCATGTACGGTGACGATACTGGGACAGCGTAGGAAGGGGGTCATATTGTGATCTATCCCGTGAAAGAGATTGACTTGAGCCTTCTCCACCGTCCTCGCGAAGAGAAGGTGTTCCGCTAGATTGACCAAATAGGGAGGGCCTGGCAGGCTGGGTATCTCCCGCCATTCCACCCGATCCAACAAGCGCCTGTCTAGCAAATCCCTCTGGGGCTCTTTCCCATAGCCGAAGAGTATCCAATGGATATTCTCACCTATGCGCACCAGGTTCTTCACCAGCTGTGCGGTGTACTGGCCAATTCCCCTTGTGCGATTGATATTGCCCAGTGCCCGGCAGTCCAGACCTATCCTCGCCATTACCCCACAATTCCTCCTTCTGCACTATTCTTAACTGCTTTGAGGAAAATGAGCCTTCCCCGCTTGCGGAAGTAGGGTAGCTTGGAGAAGGCGAAACTGAAGGAGAGGTCGCCTCGGTAAAGCAGGGGAAGACGGAGATGAGGAATGAGGGTGGCCCACTCCGCCGCGCTCAATCCCGCGCTCTTCACTATTTCCGTTAGTTCTTTAGGGGAGAAGATACGCAAAGGCTTGCGCACCGGCCTTATGTCCGGAGCCCGGAAGAGGCGATTCCTAGCCACCACCACCATGACCCCTCCTTTTTTCAGAACCCTTGACCACTCTTTAAGCGCCTTCACCGGCTCGTCCAGATAGTTCAGGGTGAACTGCGCCGCCACCTCATCAAAACACTCGTCCGCGAAAGGTAGATGATAGGGGTCCGCGCAGAGGCGGGTGAAATTATCTTGGCGAGTTAGCTCCCCCTCTTTCGCGCTGGAGTTGTGGACCTGGGGCTCCACCCAAGTCACCTCCGTCTCCGTCAGCCCAGCGAGACGTTGGGCCAGCATACCTTCCGTTTCCCCTATAAGCAACACTCTGCACCCTCTGGGGGGCTCCATCATCTGCAGTGTCTTTTCCACTCGTAGGGTTGCTTCCCTTCCGCCTGGCCTTGGATACGCCACCGCCAGCAGACTGGTGCAGAAGACGTAAGCGAAAGGCGGGGCGAAAAGTAGCCGCATGGCTATCCTCTTCCACCAGGAAGATTTTCTTTCGGGAAGATAACTGCGCGGAAGCACTCTTACCCCATATCCAGCCTCCCTCAAACCCTTGTAGAGCGAGATGGGGTTTTGCTCATTCACATGCATGATATCGTCATATTGACCCCGAAGACTCTCGGGAAGCTCTTTGCGCAGGATAAGCCGGTAGAGTCTTCTTATCATCACGTACCCTAGGGAATAGAACCAGGTATTGGGACCGGTATGTATTACTAACCGCCCGCCTGGGCGCAACACTCTATGTATCTCATGGAGCACGGAGGCTATCTCATGGGGATGAAGATGCTCATATACGTCCAACATGAAGACTCGGTCGAAGGAACCATCGGGGAAAGGAAGGTTTTTGGCGTCAGATTGAAGAAATTCCACCCGTTTCTTGAGCTCCGGGTCCATCTCCGAGAGCCGCTCCTTGGCAAGCTCCAAAGCGGCCTCGGCGTAATCGATTCCCACAGCGTGGGCTCCACGATTGGCCGCCTCGCAGACTAGTTCCCCCCTGCCGCAGCCAATATCCAAAACCCATCTTCCCTTTAGATCGCCGGCCATATCTAAGGGTTCGCGAATTCTTGGGGGTAGTTCCTGAGAACCCTTAATGAAAAGATCGTATCCGTCGCAGTCGGTGGTGAAATACTCCCGGGTATAGAGCTCCGGTGGCACTGGATCGCATTTTCTACTTTTTCTCTCCCCCATTGGACGCTTCCTCTTTGATCCTCTATTCCCTTTACCGCCTGACTCACACATACTTTTTGAACCAGTTGAACATGATCTCCCATACCTCCATCCGACCGGCGGGATCGCCCACGCAATGGCCCTCATCGGGGTAGATTTTCAACTCTGCGGTCTTTCCCGCAGCCTTCAACGCCTTATACATCTGGTAAGCCTGCTCCTGAGGGATGATGGGGTCCCGGGCGCCATGCACAAGGTAAATCGCCCCATGCATACTCTCCACGAAGTTGATGGGAGATCTCACGTAATACTCCTGGGGAACCTCTTCCGGAGTCCCGCCAATAATAGGAACAAACTCTTTCATCACCTGTTTTACCGTGGGATTATCAGAAGCTTGGGCGTGATAATACAGCTGTTCGGTATCGCTGAAACCAGCCTCTTCCACCACCGCCTTTATTCCTTCATATCGTTCCGCAACCAGCATGGCTACCCCCGCACCATGGCTCTGTCCATACATGCCAATACGGTCGTCCTCCACCAAACCTTGGGACTTGAGATATTCAATCCCATAGATGACATCGTCCACCTCTCCTTTGGCTAGCTCATGTTTCCCCTGGGATTCCCCGCTCCCCCGATAGTCGGGGTTGAAAACTAAATAGCCTTGGTCACGGACCATCAAAGCCACATCGCTGAAGTCTGCCGCCGTCCCCAAACCCGCATGATTGACCACGATAAGGGGCCAAGGACCCCCGCTATCGTCGGGTTTGAAGAGCAGGCCTGAAACAATGAGGCCCTCGGTGCTTTCATAAAAGATTCGCTCAGCCACTTTGGGCACGTCTTTAAGCTTGCG
>JACVIX010000060.1 GCA_015711725.1 Candidatus Geothermincola primus
CTTTTTGACCAGGTCCTTACCTCGGGAGTTAAGTTGATTTCACATAGGAATAAGGGCGGATATGGGAAAGAAATTTGTGTGGTGAAAACAATGGATAGGGTAGGCGTAGGGTATATGGGAGACGTGACGCGCGGCATCCTGCTAAACAATAAAATTTGACAATTTGTAATTAACGCGTGTAATCGACCCTGCCCGCTCAAGCGCGCCTTTCTTGCCACCGATTGGATGCGGTAACCTTATTCTTCCAGATGATGACGGCTAGATGGCCTTGCGTCGCAGCTAAAGCAATAAGTTCGAATATTCGATATAGAAACGAAGGGCAACATTGGCCGAATCGTCTGGATCAGGGTACTCCGAAAGATTCGGTTGCTTTTCATAAAATGGCCTTGTGGTCGATGCATTCGAAGGACGGTATACAAGTGAGTCTGCGGGCCAAGGTTTTGTCGGTAGTGGTGATATTCGTCATATTGATCTCCTTGGCTATCTCCCTTTTGATCCAGAAGGCCATCAATGACCGTCTGACAAAGAGGGAAGTCGAATTTGTAGGAAAGGATCTCCAGAGGCTGGCGTACGCCTTCAACTCCGAAGTGGACAATCTAGATTCCACCCTCCAGGAGTGGTCCAACTGGGATGACTCCTATTCGTTTATGGAAAACGGCAACCAGGAGTATATCAGTTCCAACTTGAATTATGATGCCCTGCGAGGCTCTCGCCTCGACTTGTTGGTATTCCTTCAACCTTCCGGCGGAGTGATGGCCGGCAGGCTTTACGAATTCGAAGGGCAAAGGGAATTACCTCTGCCCCCTGAGCTGACCGCTCACTTTTCGCCGTCTGATAACTTGATACGCGAACCCATGGAAGGTTGCGGGGTAGCCAAAGGTTTGCTGTCAATCTATGGTCATCCCATGCTGATAGCCTCCCGTCCCATCTTTACCACAGAGAAGAAGGGACCCGCACAGGGGGTGCTCATCGCTGGGCGTTTTCTGGGGTCCGCGGCGATAAGGGAATTGGGCTTCAAGGCCAAACTTACGGTGGAGAGCCTGGCACTTGATGATCATCAAGTTCCCCAGGAATTGTATCAATCGCCCCTTATTCTAGAGGAGAACATAATCACTACGGTCAAGCCTCGAGACCAACAAGTCATCGAGGGATATCTTCTCTTGGAGGACCTTTACGGTGATCCCACGATGGTTTTCCAGATAAAGGAACCCAGAAAAATCTACGAAGAGGGAAGAGCTATCGCCCTGTATATATGGATAACTTTCATAATAGTCTGTGGCGTGTCCATCGCTACCCTCATTGTGCTTCTGGAGAAGTTAATTCTACGCCCGATGACCCGATTGAGCCGGAGCGTGCAGACGGTAAAGTCCACCGGGGATTTGAGCTTACGCGTCGAAAGCAAAGGAAAGGACGAACTGGCCACCCTAGCCGAATCCATCAATTCCATGTTGGAGGAACTGGAGGAAAGCCAGAGAGGGATTCAGGAGAGCGAGGAGCGGTATCGCACCCTGGTGGAAGAGCTCCCCGCGGTCACGTTTATCATTTGGTTTGACGAGAAAGTGGAGAGGGTCTATGTCGCCCCCCAGTCGGAAGAAATTATTGGATACTCCCCAGAATATTTTGAAAAGAACCCCGAATTATGGTTGGAGGTCATCCATCCCGATGACAGGGAATGGGTAATCCGGGAGATAGAATCTTGGCTGCAGAGCGAGGACCCCAATTTTTCCAAAGAAATCCGAATAATTACCCCGGATGGAAGAGTGGTCTGGGCTCACGTGCAGGGAAAAGTGGTGGCGGACCAAAACCATCGTCCAAAGTATTTCCAGGGAGTGTTATTGGACGTCACCCAGCGCAGGCTGGCGGTGGAGCATGAAAGACAGTACTTTCACGACATGAGTTTTCTCTCCAGGACAGCCATGAACTTCGTGGACTTTCCTCTGGAAGGGGATATCTACAATCTGATTGGCGAACAGCTACTGGAGCTTGTTGGCGACTCTTTCGTCTTCATCGTCTCTTATGACCAGAATAGTGGATTGGCGCGACCCAAAGCGCTACTGGGCGCGGAGGAGGATATTCAGGCGGCTATGGAATTTACGGGATGGAATCCCCTGGAGATGGATTTCCCGGTGGAGCCCAAGGTAAGGGATTGGCTCGCCACCTATACCTTGCTCAAGTTTCCGGGAGGCTTATATGAAATCATGTATCCTTCTCTGCCCGAGGAAGCCTGGCGTTTTCTGGTGGAGACGTTTAATCTAGGGGAAACCTATGCTATGGCTTTCACCAGCCAGGATGAAATCTTGGGAGGGGCTATTATTTTAACCCATAAAGATTTTGTCTTGATGAATCAGGATCTGATAGAAGCCTATTTAAAACAGGCTTCCGTGGCTATCCTGCGTCACAGAGCTCTGAGCGCGCTTAAGGATTCAGAGGAGAGGTACAGGACTGTTTTCGAATCCACGGGAACCGCCATGTGCGTGATCGAGAGCGACTTCACCATATCTTTCGCCAATCATGAGTTCGAAAGGATGACCGGATTGGTGGGGAAAAATTTTGGCGAGGACATAAAAATTACCGACATCATCTTCAAGGAGGACTTGGATGAGTTCGTTCAGAGTCACCAACTGTTGAGGGAAGAGGGAAGCGAGCCTATAAGGCGTTTTGGTTGCAGGATCATGGGTATACGAGGAGAGATGGTCCATACTCTGGTGAGCATGGGGCTACTCGCCAAGAGTGGCAGTTCGGTCGTCTCTTTCATCGACGTGACCAGGGAAAAAGAATACGAGGAGAGCTTGGAGGAGAGGGCCAAAGAGCTCAGGGATTTCCTGAGCGTGGCCTCTCATGAACTACGACATCCCATAACCGTTATCAAGGGTTATACCCAGGTTCTCTCCATGTTTCAGGAATCATTTTCCGATGAAAAACTGCCGGAAATCCTCCAGGCCATGGAGGCCTCTGCGGACCGGCTAAACCGGCTCATCCAGGAGCTTTTAAACGTCTCTCGAGTGGAGCAGGGACGTTTTACCATTCGCAAGAGCAAAGTGGAATTGGGCTCGCTCGTCAGCGAGGCGGTGAAGGAAGTCCGGTCCAAAGGGGGTGACGACCGTTTTAACGTGAATGTGCCCGAGGATGTGGGCGAGGCATTGGTGGATAGGGATAAAATGATTGAGCTCCTCATCATCTTGTTGGAAAACGCGGTTAAGTACTCCCCTGAGGCATCTCCGGTGGATTTGTCGGTGGAAAGAGGGGAGAGTGAAGTGATGGTCTCGGTGATGGATCGCGGACGAGGAATCCCAGAGGAGGAAAGGGAGAAGATATTTCATCGCTTCTACCAACTGGAGGACGTAGAGCATCATTCCACCCCCGGTTTGGGGTTGGGTCTTTATATAGCGAGGGAAATAGTGAAAGCCCATGGGGGTCGCATCTGGTGCGCTCCCAGGGAGGGCGGCGGTTCTATTTTCAGCTTCACCATCCCCGTTTAGGAAGCGAAAGTGAGATTTGCCCCAGAGAGATGGGAGATAACCGTTTTTATCCTTTTCTTACGGACTCGAATATCTATCTGATATAATTTCCAAATAGAAGAAATCATCCGGTCGGGGTGTGGCGCAGCTTGGTTAGCGCGCTTGCTTTGGGAGCAAGAGGTCGGAGGTTCAAATCCTCTCACCCCGACCATATTGAAATTTTTATCAATCCTTGGAAAAGATGTTTGATCGCTTGCCCCGCCTTCGGCTTGGCTCGCTTCGCATTTTTCCTTATATTTTGGGATTAAATCAAAAGGACGGACAAAATCAAAGACTATTTTTCTATCCAGCAGACAGCGGTTAGTTCCAATAAACGTAAGATGACGATGCCCAGAGTGGTAAATGCTATGGTTAAAGATAGAAACTGGTATAAGTGGTTTTATGATAACGTACACAGCCATTATTACAATCTTCTAATTAAATGGGTTTTTTTACCTTTTGGCGGGGAACAAAGATGTAGAGAAGAGTTGATATCCCATATTGGTTTTTCACCTAAAGATAAAATTCTTGATATGTGTTGTGGAACTGGTGGTGTTACTTTTACCATTGCCCAAAAAGCGGGAAAGGGAACTGAGATAATAGGAATAGATCTTTCCTCAGGACAGATAAACATCGCCAATAGGAAGAATAGCTTTGGCAATGTTAGATTCATTGAAGGGGATGTAGCTATGACCGGATTCGATGATGAATATTTTGATAAGGTATTTATCGCTCACGCTCTTCACGAAATGCCAAGGAAAATGCGGTTAAATGTTTTGAATGAGGCAAAAAGGATACTGAAAACAGGTGGTAAATTAATAATTTTGGAGTTGGATAATCCACAAAGCTTCCTTGTTCGATTATTTATAGGATTCTGGTTTTTCTATTGGTTACCTTTCAATTTCGAAACGCCTACACGAAGAGAGATGTTAAAATATGGTGTTAAGAACGAGGTTGAAGAAGCAGGTTTCAAGAGTGTCAGAAAAATCTCAAAATATAAAGGGGTATTCCAAATAATAGATGGGGAAAAATGATAATACAAAGTCGCCTAAGAACAAATTGCTTTGCAACCTCGTTCATCCATAGAACGTTATCTGCGATGTCCATTTTATTGCAGTACCTATTAATTCAAATTAAAAGGCTTAACAATGAGAAGAAAACTCGCTATAGGAATTGTGATTTTGGTAGTAGGAGCCATTTTTACCGGTTGTGGCGGTAGAGGCACTGAGGATGAGCCATCCTCACAGGAAAGAGCGGATGGCGCCGTTCGCCTGTCTGTGCCCCTGCGAGGGAACAGCGATCAGAATCCCGTCTTCTCGCCGGACGGCACGCGCTTGGTCTTCACCCGCTTCGAGGGCGGCTACAACGATGGCCCGGCGGGACTCTATCTACTCGATCGCTCAAGCGGCACAGTCACGCGCTTAACACCGACCGAGGACCAGGATAACGTCAATCTGCCCGGCGCGGCGTGGAATCGTGCGGCTAACCTGATCGTCTTTGCCTCCGACCGCGAAGAGACGAACGATATTTGGCGCATCTCTCCCGATGACGGCGATCTTGGTCGCGTCACCAGGCACAGCGGCTCAACATGGTACATCGAGCCCTCGTGGTCGCCGGATGGTCAATGGGTGGTTTTCGAAATGGACAATGTCATGCCCGATGACCGCCAGCAGGGGAGCATCTGGAAGGTACGCGCCGACGGCAGCGGTCTCACTCAACTGACCAGCGGATACGATGACCGCCAGCCCAACTGGTCTCCCATGGGGGACCGTATACTTTTCCAACGCCGCATGACAGAGAACGACGATTGGGACATATACACGATGGCTCCGGATGGCGGCAACGCGCAATCCGTGACGGATAGCTCCTCCAGCGATACTGATGCCACCTGGTCACCGGACGGAAATTGGATCGTATATTCTTCGGATTACGGCGGCCTCCCTGCGCCGAACATCTTTGTCACTTCGGTGCATGGCGGCACTCCTATGAGGGTGACCTTCGATAAGGAACACGAGGACAGTGCACCATCTTGGTCTCCAGATGGAAAGTGGATCGCATTTGAATCGCGCGAACGGCTGGCTGAGACTACCCCGGCTTCACTATGGATAATATCGGTCCCAGACTCCATTAGGAATATTGAAGGGAAGCCGTCTTTGGAAAATATTATCTCATATGCGAATGTTTACAAAGACTATACTGCTGAAGATTTAGAGAAGTTAAAGCGATTCGACATCGTGGCCATCGAACCCTATTACGTCCCCGACAAACGATTTCTTGCCGATCTTAAGGCGTCGGGTACGATAATCTTGGCTTACATAAGCATCGGTGAGGCAGACGATGGGAGGCGCTATTGGGCTGATTGGGAGCCTGCCGATGGAACCCCAGATAATCCAAATATACCTAGAACGATAGTTACTGAGGATGACCCTATATTTATAGGTGAGGACCCCGGTTGGGAGGGCTCTTACTTTATTGATGCGAGCAACCAGAAATGGCATGACATAATGTTAAATGAAGAAATTCCATATATTCTTTGGCTTGGCGGAGGACAGTATGATGGGTTTATGATGGACGTGGTTGATGTTGTTGATGAATATAAAGGTCATCCTGATGAAGATAGGATGCGGCAAGGAATGATTAACTTAATCAAAGAAATTAAAGGGAAATATCCGAAACTGTTGTTGGTTCCTAATAGGGGCTTTGGCATTTTGCCGGAAATGGCTCCCTACATTGATGCCTTCAAATTTGAGGAGATGACCGGTGCTTATGGCAATATCGAAGGAGAGGAACATTATGGCAAATACTATCTGAAGATCGATGAAAATGGAGGTCATGATAATCAGGAAGAAATTGATTTGCTACTCAGCGTTCTAAAAAATCATTCTATGCCAGTGTTAGTATTGGATCATGTACAAACAGAACCGCCAGACGAAAAGATGGCAAGGAAATGTTTTGAGGAGGCGCAGCGTTTATCAAGAGAAACTGGCTATAGATTTATTTGGTATGGTAATTCAGTCGATCAAGACCTACCAATCTGGTCATTTTTATCTCTCAAGAGGTGAATTAAAATAAGGTGGGGGCAGCATATAACAGCGGATGAAAAGGCTTTTTCTTACTTCGCCCAGATCGCCTTCGTCAAATACTTTTATCCCCCCGGAACATTATATGTTGAATAAAAAGTTTGTGGTATAAATCCAGACTTGAATTGGCTATTCTAGGTGTTGAGCGGGATGATTGTGCGGCGGTGATGGTCGTTGGCGGTAAGCCACATATCAGCCCATTGACCGATACATCTATCCCTCGACCGCAAGAGGAGTTTTCGGCGCCCAGGTGGGTCCGGAGCAAGTAGAAGCACTGTGCGCCGGGCCGCAACGGAATGGGGTCTCCGCCACGCCTCTGTAGCTGCGCCGGGTCGACGTGTACCAGAGCAACGGGCCTTAAACCTAGGATGATCTGGATCGCCAGGGGGATGCCCTGCGCGCCTGCGGTCCGGAGGTAGCGCTCCATGCCCAGGCTCGCCGCCTAGAGCAGCTTTGCCAATGGCTTGAACCCCGGCAAACATGGCCTGCGCGATTTTGTTCGATTCAGAAGATAAACAAAGGAAACGAAACACCCCTTTTATAAAAATTCTTATGCCTGATGTCGAGTGCCCATTATTCTGGCGGCGCATTTCGCGAAGCGAATTAAGAAATTGACGGTGTAGAAAGCAGGTGGGATGCGGGGATTAATTTTCCACTTTACCAAATCCGAGGATCTGCCCAACATATTGAGAAGTGAAGAAAGCCAGGTGGGAGGGGATTAATTTCCCCCACACTCCTTTTTTTTCAGCCCGAGCGTTCAGTTTTGGTTTCCACCCCGCGAAGCGCGGCATTCAATCGGTATTTCGTTCGGAAAGAGCTTGCGCTCCGTTCAGTAATTGTGACCAAGCAAGGCATTGCTAATTTTACGGACAGTTTGTTTGCTCGCTTGCCTGCCTTCGCCTCTGCTCGCTTTATATATCTCCCTATATTTTGGGATTAAATAAAACGGACGGAGAAAAACAAGAATCAATTATTACATCGGTGAAGCCCCTATATAGCACCCGAGGATCGGCTTGGGCTGGGTAAATGCATCGCTGCTGCTGTGAATGACCGCGATATTTCTCGCCGCATCCATCTATGTTTTCGAGAGGCGAGATATAACCGCCTAAGAGCAGGAAGTATGCTGGGGATTAGGTAAGCGATCGATTTTATATTACAGTATGTAAGATATATGTAGTAAATTCGCTCCCGGATCGATAAACGCCATCAAATCCTCTTATATCTTTCCTTGAAGAAATAATAGCTTTTATAAGTAACGCTATTCCCCTCAGTGGCGCGATTCATCCGTGACGCCGCCATATCTATCTAACAAAGGACTTCAAAGCGATACTTGCCATGGCAAGATCAGAAGGGATTGCCCGTTGCGAACGGGAATATACTAAAAAATCGAGAATAATCCAGGAGAGTAAGGGGGAAAAGATGTTGGAGGAAGAGGAGTATAAGGTATACGGGTACAGGTGGGTGGTGCTGACGGTATTCGGGCTGGTGCTGGCCATTCAGAACTTCTTATGGCTGAGTTTTTCGCCCATCGAAAGCGACGTCCAGCGGCTGCTCAACATCAATTCTACCCAAGCGAGGCTGCTGGCGCTGGTGGGTCCCTTCATGTTCATTCTGGTGGCTTCCTACGCCGGGTCACTTTCGGACCGCGTCGGGTTTAAATCCTCGGCTGGGGTGGGGGTGATTATGTTGGTGGTGGCTGGCATAGTCAAGGCTCTCGCTCCCCATCTGACCTCCAGCGCTACGGCGCAGTACTGGATATATCTAGCAATGCAGACGCTGGGAGGGACCGGGTCCGTCTTCGCTCTTGTGAACCTATCCAAAATGCCTATCAAATGGTTTCCCGAAAAGTCAAGGGCGTTCGCCAACGGACTAACCACCATGTGCAATTACTTGGGGATCGCCATCGGTTTGCCCTTCGTGACCGCCATCGCGAGCATAAAGGAGGGAGCGGACAACGCCGCTATCTCGGCGGGGTTGAACCGAGTGCTTTTGGTCAATTGCATACTCATGGCGGCGGCGGCGGCGCTCTATTTCATATTCGCCAGGGAAGAGCCGCCCACCCCAGCGGGTCCCATCCCGGAGGCGGAGGAGATATCGCTTAAAGAATCTTTTCCTCGGCTGATGCGATCCTCCACCTTCAGAGCGCTTTGCCTGGTCTCCCTGCTGGGTTATGGTATTTATATATCCATGACCGTGACCATGGAGAAAATCATGGGATTTCATGGATTCAGCAAGAGCTTTGCCTCTTTGGTCGCGGGAGGAATTACCCTGGGGGGTATAATGGGCGCCGCGGCGCTTCCGGGAATTTCGGAGAAGATAGGCTTGCGCAAGCCATTCCTCATATTGGCGGCTCTGGTGAACATTCCCGCCATTCTCATTATCGCTTATATCGCCAACAGGCCAGTGGACCTTCTTTCCGGGTTTATTGGCGGTTTTGTGCTCCTGCCGGCGCTGCCCATTACCTTTACCATCGTGGGGGAAATGGAAGAGATCGGCCCACGCTTAGCCGCCACAGGAGTGGGGGTCTTACTGGCGGTGGGGAGCATCGGCTCGGTGGCGGTGCCTCTGCTCATGGAGGTATTCGCCAGGAAACAGACGGAAATGGAAATGATCGATTATCGCCTGTCCCTGGTGGTGATGGCAGTGATGGCGGCCATCGCCGTTCTGGTGGTTTGGCGATATGTTAGAGAGACAGGCCCTAAAGTAAAGTATAAGGAATCGACAAGCCAGGGATGATGTACAATCTACTTTAAGGGAGGCTGTGCCTCGCGCGGTTAAGAGCCACTGCTGGAGTGGTGAACTTGACCGAGCGAAATATCCAGGCACGAACCCCCCGGAGTTATACAACGATAAAACCTCATTTTTCTCGAGATGGCGATTGAGGTTCTTGGCTGGATAAGTATCGATGGCGTGGATTAAGCGTTAACGGATGAAAAAACGGGGTCAAAGGGCGACGCTGGAGATTATGGAAGAGGTGATCTGGTCATGATAGAGAGGGGAATCATGATTCCCACACTGCAGTTCGGCGGGGAAGATGTTTTTCTCTACGAGGATTGGGAGGATACCCCGGTGGGTTCCTACCGGGCTCTCTTCCATTTTACTCCTCAGGACTTCAGGACCCTTTACGCCAGCACCCCAGGGGCGCTGGAGTTGGTACCAACCATTCACCGTTTTGACCGCACTTTCCTGGCAAGCATCAAGACCAGAAAAGATTGGGGCTTTTTGGGAATCGAGGTGAGTTCGGCGGAGGACAAATACGAGATAGAGATAGGGTATGAGGAGACCCCACTACTCAAGGTGATCAACCCCGTGGCCGCCAAGGTGCCCGATTTTATCTGCAGGAACGAATTGTATATGAGGCTCGCTCCCCGCGTGCTCGCTCCCTTACTGGGCACAGATCCAAACCAGAAGATCGGGGGAATCACCGAAACGGGGAAAAAGACCAGGTTTCGAATCTATCGCATGTGGAAGGTGACCCGGGGTCGCTGTTTTTATAACGGCGAGGAGGTCGGAGCCCTGGGGGCTTGTCATTATCAGCATGATATGGGTGATTTCCGCCCAATCTGCAATCCGGTAATGAGCAAATTAGACCTCATCATCGAAGACTAACCTGACGTTCCCTTGACGGGAATCTACTCTTTCCTTTCCAGCCTTGAAGCTGAGAATATCAACTTGAAGGGAGATAGCTATAAATCGATAATTAATATGCGCTTAGCCTTTCCTACCTTTCTATTTTCAATATGTTAAAATTATTAAGGGCGGAAAAAGAGCGAATGAATCCTCGTTTGAAAAATGGACAACTAGAAGCGAGATAGCCACAAATTGATAATTCAAATGAGCGTATTTTTCCGCGATCATATTTTATAATATGTAAATTAATTATTGGCTAGGTTAAATAAGAGCTGAGGGATACTCGCTTGAGGTGCGGACGTATTCTATAGCTTATATCTCGATAGGCTGACCTTTAGACATCACCACGAAATATTCTCCGGCGTCGTCGATACCGTTCTCCGAGGGATAGAGAGTATGCTTTCCCATAGCGTTACCGTAGGCGCTATTTCTCACTTGGACCTCAAAACCGGTTATACTGCCGTTCTCGTCGGTGATATATCCCTGGAAGATGGCGCAGTTGCTATGGTATCTCCCCCAGTCGTCGAAGATGGCTATAACCATACCGGGGAGCGCCCCTCCATCCACTACCCGGTTCCCTTTATACCAACCGCTGGTATCCACATCCACTCTGCTCAATTCCTTGCGTACTTGGAGATATTGGCGGGAAAGCTCCGCATCGCTTCCGCAAATAAGAGCGAGGGAGGATCTCTGGTTGGCCCCATCCCGGAAAGCTTGTCCCTGTAGACTGGTTAGGTTAAGTTGTTTTTCAGCCGATCCAAGGGCGATTTTGGCGCAAACTCCCAAGGCCGCTAGGGAGATTAGAAAGATCATCGGATATACGAGAAAACTGCCCCTTTTCATTTGTCACTCCTTTTTTGCGTCCGAGAAATTTATCGTGGTGCGGATGGATGACCAATATGCTCCATACGGGTTATTTCCTCTTACCAGATGGGCTATTTTTGAGAAGTTTTTTTCCCATTCGGGCGGCAGATGCCTTAAAGGATAGGTTGGTTGGCAAGAAAGAATGTTATGATGGAGCGGAGGAAGCTTTACGCTTGGTCTATGGATATCGGCGCCCCACCTGGGTTCCGGGGAAAACGCGCAAGGGACTGCGTGGTTGCGCTCAATTTAAATCCCATAAAAACGATTTTCCGAAGCATTCTATTTCGCGTGTAAGTCCTGGACCTATGCCGCGGTTGAAAATTACCGGAAACTTAATTTTACGCGTCATTGCGGGGTTATCCCTCGTGTCGCTTCACGTCACCCGCTGGAGGTCAATTTTGGGGATTTAAGCTCAGCATGTGGTTATCAATTGGGTCATATTGAAATCCATCCGTTTATTTCAGAAAATTGTTCTATGGAAAAGTCCCCGCTTTATCGCTCCGGAAAAGAGAGAACATGGCAGTAAAAAGATATTACGAAATCCGTAAGAGATGCCTGCAATCCCTCTTCCTCATCTCCCTGGTCCTCTTTTTTTATCTTCGTTTCAGGCACGTGGGACACTTACTGGTCTGGGATGAGTCACAGTTCGTGCTCTCCACTCGTTCCTTCGTTCAGGGTCTTCCGGATTTCTGGAGGAATTATATTTATATACATCCACCGGTATATCTAGTATTAGCGGCTTTCCTAAACAAATACTTTGACGGGGGGGCTAGGAGCTACGAAGTTCTCTCCATCTTCTTCTCGCTGTTCACGCTGCTGGTCACCTATTTCCTGGCGAAACACCTCTTCGGCAGGGTGATCGCCACTTTTTCCGCTTTCGCCCTAGCTCTGATGCCCGCCTCCATGGTTCTGGACACCTGGATAAAGCAGGATTCAACGGCGGTATTTTTCCTTTCTCTCGCCATCTTCCTCTTCATTAAGGAGAAGTATGTCTGGGGGGGCGTCGCGCTGGGTCTTGGGATGCTCTCCAAGGAGATCGCCGTGTTCGCCCTGCTGGTCTTGGCGGCGTTTTCTCTAGTCTGCTGGAGAAAAAATTGGTTCAAAGGATGGGTAATCATCGGGTTGGTGGGAGCGCTTTCCTCTTTCTGGTGGTATCTCTGGTTCAGCGCCTCAACTGGACATTTCTGGAATTTTTTCCTCGGAAGCAATCTGGAGGCGAAGATGTTCGCTCGACCTTGGTACTATTACTTTCAGGGATTACCGTTGGATCTGGGCTGGACTATGCTGGTGCTAGCTGGGTTGGGCTGTCTGGTCTGCGTCTTTCGCGGGGTGCGCGGCAACGCCGCCCATCTCCTCCCCCTGATATGGTTTTTCTCCATATATATTTTTCTCTCCCTCTCCGCTGGCAAACCCCACTGGATGATTTCCACTGCTTTGCCCGCATGCGCTTTCCTGGTGGCCATGGCCATCGGTGAGTTACTGGCGATTGTGAGGGGTCTGGTGAAGTCACCACTCGTAGCGGGAGTCGCCCAGGTATCTCTTATCATCGCTCTTTCTCTTCTAATTTTATGGGGAGGGCTTAGGGTGAATTACGGAGGTTACCAGGAGAGAAAGAACCTCAATTATTGGCTCGCAGCCCAGCAGGCTTCGCTGGATGCCGAATTGATCAGATCGGAGCTTAAGCCTGGGGAGAAAGTATATATTATCTTCTCCCTGGAGAACCGCTGGGATCCCAATTTCATTTACAGCCTTGGCGAGGTGGAATTCACCGTGGGGAGGCAGGATTTCTTGCAATATCCCCAGAGGGTGGCTTCCTACGCTAGGGAATCCGGGGTGAGATGGATTTATCTGGGCGTGGACCCTGAAAAACTCAGTCAACTGCATTTTTTCGAAAGGGAACTCGCCGGCTATCTGGAGATTGAAGGATATAGAGAGTCCGCCATATCAATTATCTTAAAGGTAAGACCTCTTTCTCCATAAAATAAACCCATGGAGGAAGGCAATTTCGAAATAGATTACCATCTTCCCCTCAGGTGCGACTAGAGACGAGTTGTAAACTCCCAAATTCGCTTTTTGGAAAGGGATTGATAACCCTAGGCCGGGGACGGAAAGGGAGCTTCGCTTAGCCGGTATTGAAATAGTGGGACAAATTCCTGTCCTTCGCTTCCAGCGCCAAACACCTTCGTTTTCACAGCCACTGATATGAGGACTTCGCGTATATTAGAGTCTCGCGTCATAGGTGTCGACGTGGAGATATAATAAGTGGGCGAGGAAAGGCGGGGCGGGTAAAGATAGGCTAGCATCGCTTCGTCGGTATTGATATGGGGTGATAAAATTATTATATTAAAACCGTTCGTTGCGCCTGTAGCTCAATGGATAGAGCAACGGACTTCTAATCCGTGGGTTGGAGGTTCGAGTCCTCCCAGGCGTGCCAAAATTACACGCGGTGGGGGTAGCTCAGCTGGTAGAGCACAGGGTTGTGGCCCCTGAGGCCGCGGGTTCGAGTCCCGTCCCTCACCCCAGCGAAAGAGGAGCTTCCAAGCTCCTCTTTTATGGTAGACCGTTAGCGTTTCACTTGGAGTAAGGAGGCTTAAAAGTATAAGGAGCCAGAGATAGATGCGCTATCTCTTAACACTATGGAGGACTACCTCTGACAGCTTGTAAAAGGACGGTCTCTATAGTAGCATAAAGTTATCTCGATGGATGTGCGGCGTGGAAGCGCCGGGCATTCCGAAAGCCAAGTTATGGCGTTGCGAGAGTGGCGGAATTGGCAGACGCGCTGGACTTAGGATCCAGTGGTGAAAACCGTGGGGGTTCAAGTCCCCCCTCTCGCACCAGCAGAGATAACTGCAACAAAACGCATTAAAAAATACGGAAGTTGTTTAGCCTGACAATGAGCCATTATAATGTTGTTTTCGAGATTTAACGCTCATCTCAAGAAAGGCGAAGAAGGGACTCGGGAAGGAGTTTGGACGTGGCGGTAAAGGCTGAAGTGGAGAAATTGGAGACTAACAAGGTATTGCTCAGAGTGGAAGTGGACGCCGATGAAGTAAGCAAGGCTATCGACCAAGCTTTCCGCATGGTGGCCAGGGAAGTTTTTATACCTGGTTTTCGCAAAGGCAAGGTTCCTCGCAGGGTGCTACAGGCGCGGTTGGGCATGGAGCCCATATACGAGCAGGTTCTGGAGAACAACCTACCGGAATACTTTTCCCGAGCGCTGGAGGAAACAGGAATTAAACCGGTGAGCGAGCCGGACATCGACGAGGTGGAGATAGAGGAAGGGAAACCTCTGACTTTCCAAGCCACGGTGGAGGTGAAGCCGGTAATAGAGCTCGAGGACTACAAGGGCATCGAGGTTCCTCAGCCCGACCGGCAGGTGACGGAGGAGGAGCTCAACCAAGCGCTTGACCGATTGAGGGATCGTTTTGCCAGGCTGGAGTCTATGCCGGGCAGGAAGATAGCCGTGGGGGATTTCGCCCTCATTGACTTTAACGGGACGGTTAACAACCAGCCCATAGAGGGAGGCTCAGCCCAGGATTTCATGTATGAGGTAGGCAAGGAAATTCTCTGGCCCGAATTCGATAAGGAACTGGAAGGCAAGAGAGTGGGGGATATCCTAGATATCAAGGTGAAAATCCCCGAGGATTTCGAGGACCCCGAGGTGGCTGGGAGCATAGCCTCATTCAAGGTGATCGTAAAAGAGGTCAAGGTTAAGAAGCCCCCCGAGCTTAACGATGACTTCGCCAAAGAGGCCAGCGCGTTTGACACCCTACAAGAGCTTAAAGAGGATATGCGCGCGAAGCTGGAGCGTTTGAAGGAAGAAGAGGCGGAGAGAAAGATACGCGAGGCTATACTGGAAAAGCTGGTGGATAGGGTAGAAGTGGATCTTCCCCAGGGCATGATCGACCGCTACGTCAGGAGGAGAAAAGAACGTATAGAGCTGGGGCTAAAGGATATGGGCCTCACTCTGGACAAATACTTGGAGTACAGTGGTTATACCATGGAAAAGATGGACGCGCAGCTAACCGAGGACGCTGTCCGAGCCATAAAAACTGAATTGATACTCGAGGAAGTGGCCAGCAAGGAGAATATCCAGGTGGGAGACGATGAGCTGGAGGAGGCCATCAAGGAACAAGCCGCCGGCTCGGGGATGGAAGCGGAAAGGTTCCGCCGCATGCTGGAAGAGAAGAACGCTCTGGAGTATCTGCGCGGCGAGCTGCTTTTAGAGAAAGCCCTCAAGTTCCTACGAGATAACGCCGTTCTTATTTCTGGAGAAACAGGCAAGCCGGTGGAGGAAGCTGAGGAAAAAATCGCTGCCCCTCATGAAGAGGAAGAAAGCACCGAAGCACGAGAGGAGAGTGGCGGAGAAAAACCATCGCCGCCCGAATGATGATAATATAAGATTTACGATGGAGATATGAGTAGTCTTGCACTACGGCATTACGGAAAGGTAGCGACAAGGAGATTGTTATATGATTAGGAACCAACTGATACCCATAGTGATAGAGCAGACCAGCCGAGGAGAACGGTCTTTTGATATCTATTCGAGGCTGCTCAAGGACCGCATCGTTTTTTTAGGAACGGAGATAGACGACCACGTGGCCAACTTGGTCATGGCCCAACTTCTTCATCTAGAATCGGAGGACCCGGAGAAAGACATCAATCTTTATATTAATAGCCCGGGCGGGGCGGTCACCTCCACCTTGGCTATCTATGACACCATGCAATATATTAAGTCGGATGTCTCCACCATATGCATAGGGCAGGCCGCTTCAGGGGCGGCTCTGCTGCTGGCCGCGGGGGCGAAGAACAAACGATATGGACTTCCCCATTCGCGGGTGCTTATCCATCAACCCGCAGGAGGGGTAAGTGGACAGGCAATAGATATAGATATACACGCGAAGGAGATACTACGCGTGCGGGACCTGCTCAATGAGATTCTTGCCAAGCATACCGGTCAGCCCCTGGAAAAAATTCAAGCCGATACCGATAGGGATTTTATCATGACGGCTTATGACGCTAAGGAGTACGGCATCATCGATGAGGTAATCGAGAAGAAGGAGACCAAACTGAAGTAGAGGCGCCTCGTTTCAAGGCGCCGACCATGAGGAGGTTGATTACTTGGCGAAGTTCAGCGAGGGAAGCGATCTATTAAAATGTTCCTTCTGCGGGAAGAGCCAGAGACAGGTGAAAAAGCTCATCGCTGGTCCGGGGGTTTACATTTGTGACGAGTGCATCGATCTCTGCAACGAGATCATCGACGAGGAACTTACCGAGAGCGTGGAGTTGAAACTGGAGGATCTCCCCAAGCCTCAGGAGATCTACCGGTTCCTGGACGACTACGTGATCGGGCAGGAGAAAGCCAAGAAGATTCTCTCTGTGGCGGTTTATAATCACTACAAGAGAATCCAGGTGGGAGCCTATTCCGGCGATGACGTGGAGCTGCAGAAGAGCAATATAATCCTTATCGGACCCACTGGATGCGGAAAGACCCTGCTGGCCCAGACCCTTGCAAGGGTATTAAATGTTCCCTTCTGCATCGCCGACGCCACCACCCTCACCGAGGCGGGCTATGTGGGTGAGGACGTGGAGAATATCTTGCTTAAGCTCATCCAGGCTGCTGATTACGACGTGAAGAAGGCGGAGACGGGTATTATCTATATCGATGAAGTGGACAAGATCGCCCGCAAGTCGGAGAATCCCTCCATAACCAGGGATGTGTCGGGGGAGGGAGTACAGCAGGCTTTGCTCAAGATACTGGAAGGCACCATCGCCAGCGTTCCTCCTCAAGGAGGCAGAAAACATCCCCATCAAGAGTTTATCCAGATAGACACCACCAACATACTATTCATCTGCGGCGGCGCCTTCGCCGGGCTGGAGAAACTGGTGGAAAATCGAATCGGCAATAAAGGTGTGGGATTCGGTGCGGATATCAAGAAGCCGGAGGAGAAGGACATTGGTGAGATACTCAGCATGGTCATGCCCGAGGATTTGCTTAAGTATGGCTTAATCCCCGAGTTTGTGGGAAGGCTCCCGGTGATCGCCGCTTTCCATGGGTTGACCGAGGATGATCTGGTGAGGATACTCACCGAGCCAAAGAACGCCTTGGTCAAACAGTACAAGCGGTTCTTCGAGTTCGATGGGGTGGAATTGAAATTCACAGAGGGGTCGCTCAGGGCAATCGCGAGGCAGGCTATGAAGAGATCCACCGGCGCCCGGGGGCTTCGCGCTATTATGGAGGAGGTACTGCTGGACGTGATGTACGAACTGCCTTCGCGTTCCGATATCGTTAAATGCGTGATCACCAAAGACACCATCGAGAAGGGCATCGAGCCCACACTCCTGACCAAGCACGGAAGGTATGAAGAGGAAGAGTCCGCCTAGCCAGTAGCAAAGCCTCGTTTCTCCAGAAATGTTAGATACCGTGATTTTCAGACCCAATTTTTTGCGTGCGATGCGCTATAAGGGATCGTGTATAGCTTCGGTCTTCCATAAGCCGACTCTTTCCATCTCCGGGCCTCTCTTGAAGGACATGATATATCTCTTCGGAATCACTTATTTTCGAGGTTTTGCTCTTCAACTCCATGGAAGAACTCATTTTGAGGTGAGTAGGTCTCACATAGCTAGCCCCTGAACCTGCTTTTGATTATAATGAAGAAGATTCGGAAAAGGTTTTACGAGGGGAGAAAGGTTCATGGGTTGGATCGCTTTGTACATATTCGTAGGAAGTATCTTTCTGGGGATAGCCAGCTTTCTTTTCTTAACCTATTGCCTCTTTGGCGTATATAGAACGGTGAGATACGGCTATTCCGATCTCAAACCTTGGATGGAGATGCTGCGGGGATTCGCGGACGACGCTCAGAAGTCACTGGCTCGATTAGAGGAGAGAGGAGCCGGGCTTGCCGGCGTAGGCGAGGAGATGCGCAGAAGCCTGGAGGACATCAAGGACGTTTTCGAGGAGATCAGATCTCATCCAGCGGTATGGACCGCCAGTAAAATTAGCAGGTTTATCTGAACGAATTCATAGCGAGTAGGTAGTGAGTAGCGGGCAGAATAGGAATAATTCTGCCTGATACCTGCCACCTACTAATCTTTTGGAGGGAAGAGGGAGAAAGGAAGATATGGAAGAAATTCCCAAAGTTTACAACCCAGCGGAAG